>JAFULE010000085.1 GCA_017483235.1 Faecalibacterium sp.
GGATGTCCACACTGTCGGCCATGCGGGTAACCGGCTTGAGCGCGCGGGGGATGGCGCTGTCAGCCAATTCACGCACGCCCTGCACCACCTCGCCGCATTCGGTGCCGCGGGCAGTTTCCACAATGACGTATTCGCCGGCCTGAATGTCCATGCCGACGGGGTCGAAGTAATAGCTTTTGCCGCCTTCTTTAAAGCGGACAGAGATGACTTTTTTCATGGGATGTCTTTCGCTTTTCCGCTGCCGCAGGCGGAGAGGGGGTGTTCACATCGCCGCCCGCGGCAAAATTGGGGCGGCGGCTTGATAGGAAGGGAAGAGGGTTACACCTTGCCCAGCCGCATGGCCAGCACACTCAGCACCAGCCGGGTGTTCATGTTGGCTGCAAGGCTTTCGATGGCGGCTTCGGCGCAGCGCACCGCCCGCACCGCCTGCGCGGGGGCAAGGGGAGTAATGCCGGGCCGACGCAGGGTTGCATCGGCAAGGGCACAGAAGTCGCCCAGCAAAGCTGTGGCGGCGGGTTTATCTTTTTCGTAAGCGGCCAGCAGGGCGGCGGCGGCATAGCTGTCTTTTTGGGCAGCGGCAGCGGCCAATGCACCGGCGGCCTCCAGCTGCTTTTGGCGGGCAGGATCCTGCGCGGCCGAAAGCACGGTGCCGATCTTACCGTCAAACACGGCGCTGTATTGCCGGGCCAGCTGAGGGTCTATCCCACGGGCGGCACACACCCGGGCGCATTCTTCGGGCAGAACCGGGGCCAGCGCAAAGCTGATGCACCGGCTGCGGATGGTGGGCAGCACACCGGCCAGAGAATCGGCGGTAAGGATGAACAGCACCCCTTCGGGCGGTTCTTCCAGAATTTTCAGCAGGGCGTTGGCGCTTTCCTGATTCATGCGCTGCACGTCGTACAGAATGGCGGCCCGCCCCTCGGTGGAAAGGGCCGAATTGTACAGCTCGCTGCGCATGGCGATCACCTGACCAACCAGGTATTTGCCGCCCGAGCCCATGCCGGTAACCGACACCGCCTCGCGCACCACGCCGGTTTCGATGCGGCCGCTGTCGCGTTTGCCGGCGGTGGCCACCGCCTTGCAGCATTCGCCCCGCACCATGGCCTCGGCAGCCGGGCCGCCGGCGGGGTACAGGTAGTCGGCGGCAATGCAGCGGGCCGCAAAGCCCTTGCCCACGCCCGCTTCGCCCACCAGCAGCACGCTGTGGGTCAGCCGGCGGCTTTGCAGCATGGCCGCAATGCTTTGTTTCAGCGGCTGGTTGCCGCACAGTTGTTCCAGCATGCTCACAGCTTTGCTCACCCTCCTTATCGGGTACCTTTGCGGCAGCAGGCTGCCATCTTTCACGCTGGTATGCGGATTACCAGATATTGTACCACAGCCGCCCGGCGGTTGGCAAGGTCAGCGCCGGTTGCGCTGCTGCCAGCGGCGGCGGCGCTGCCACGCCTGCAGATTGTGCCATACCCGCGGGCCAAAAAACAGCCCAAAGCCCAGCATGCCCAGCGCAAGGTTCAGCTTGCCGGCCCAGCTGGCCGTGATAAAGTTCCAGCCCCACAGTGCCGCCGACAGCCAGCCCAGCCATTTGGCCTTGACCGGCAGCACAAAAAACAGCAGAAACTCCATTTCGGGGTACAGGATGGCAAAGGCCAGAAACAGCGACAGCGACAGGCAGTACGACGAGCCGTAGCCGGTGACAAAGCAGCCCAGCCACGCCCCCAGCATGCCAAACAGATAGTACAGGTTGAACCAGCCCGCGCCCCAGCTGCGCTCCAGCGCGGTGCCGATCATCCAGTTGAAGTAGCAGCCCAGCGCAAAATACAGCATGTCGTAGCTGTCGGGGATGAACACAAAGGTAAGCAGCCGCCACACCTGCCCCGAAAACAGCCCAAACCGGTTGAGGGCCAGCAGATTGAGCAGATTGGCGTTGATGAACATCACCAGTGCCCACACCACGATCTGCCCGCCCACGATGTACTGCATCAGGTTGGGGATGGCGTAGCGGTAAAATTTGCGTTCCAGATTGGTAAGCCATTTCATTTCCATAGGGCGGGGTCCTCCGGGATGAATAAAAATGTGTTTTTGTTGTTTTGGGGTGTAAAACCGGTTTTGTGGAAGATTTTGCCTTGCAAAACAGGCAAATTCAACGAAGGGGAGAATTTCTCCACCCTTTCCACAGGGTTTTCCACCTGTAATGTTGAATAGTCACAACTTTTCCACCGCATTTTCCACCTTTTCAACAGACTTTTCCACATTGACATGGAAACTACATTTATACAAAAGGTAATGGGGTAGGGCGAAAAAGGGGATGAAAAGTATTACTTTCTGGTCAGTCCATAGAATATTGAAGCAGATTTTCGTTTATTGGGCCGAATCGGCGTCCGGTTCCTTAAAGCCCTCGCCAAACACCTCGGCGGCTTCGCAGATCATGATCACCGCGCCGGGGTCGGCGGTGCTGATGGCTTTGCGCACCCGGAACACCTCGCTGTTCGAGCAGGCGCAGTAGATCATCTCGCGGGCAATGCCGGTATAGCTGCCGGTGGCGGGCACAAGGGTGCTGCCTCGCTCCACTGCATCCGAAATGGCATCGGCGGCGGCCTGCCCGTGGTTGGTTACCGCAATGACCAGCTTGCCGCTGCCTGCGCCGTAGATGATCTTATCCATGACAATGGTGGCGGCAAACACACAGACAAGGCCGTACAGCACCGCATCAATGCTGCCGTAGGCCACCGCACCGGCCAGAATGACCATACCATCAATGACAAGGGTGATCTGACCAAAGGAAAGGTGTGGGTTGGTTTTTTTCACCGCGGCGATCACAAAATCGGTGCCGCCGGTGGAGGTGCCGCGCATATAAATGATGCCCAGCCCCGCACCCGAGCAAACACCGGTGAACAAAGCGGCCAGCAGCTGGCTGCCCTCGTACACCGGGAACTGCACCATGATCAGGTCAAAGCAGATGGTGGAAATGATGATGGTGCGCACACTTTTGATGAAAAAGTCACGGCTGAGATACCGCACGGTAAACAGCAGAATGGGCACGTTCAGCGCCACCGACAGCAGGCCCAGCGGGGCACCGGTGAAGTGGCGGATGATCAGCGCAATGCCCGAAACACCGCCCGGGGCAAAGCCGCCTTTTTCGGCAAAGGTGTAAAAGCCCAGCGCAAACAGCAGGCAGCCCACAAGGTCGTACAAGGTGTCGAGGGCCAGCTCTTTCCAGTTGAGTTTTGACAAAGAATATTTCATAGGGTTCCTCGTGATAAAAAGCGGCGCGGGAAGCGTGTTGCTTTCCGCGCCGGGTGGTTGTGGGGGTAGGGCAAAGCGCACTTACATAATGGCGGCAAACACCCGCATGGCGATCTGGAAATACAGCAGCAGACTGCAGGTGTCCACAATGGTGGTGATGAAGGGGCTGGCCATCAGCGCAGGGTCAAGGCCAACCTTCTTTACAGCCAGCGGCAGCATACCGCCCACCATCTTGGCCAGCACCACCGCGCCGAACAGCGCAAGGCTGACCACAAGGGCGTAGCCGCCCACGTTCTGGTACTGGCCGCCGCCGAACACCCCGTACATCAGCAGGATGCGGGCCGCGTTGACCAGACCCAGCAAAGCACCCACAATGGCCGAAATGCGCAGTTCTTTCCACAGAACCTTGGCCCAGTCGGCAGGGGTGACCTCGTCCAGTGCAAGGCCGCGCACCATCAGGGTGCTGGTCTGGTTGCCGCAGTTGCCGGCGGTGCCCATCAGCATGGGCATAAAGCTGACCAGCAGCGGCAGGCTGACAAAGGCCTGCTCGTAGTGGGTGGTGACCATGCCGGTAACGGTGGCCGACAGCATCAGGATCAGCAGCCAGGGCAGGCGCTGTTTGGCCTGCAGCCAGACGCTCTGGCTGAAGTAGCTGGCGTCGGCGTCCTCGGTCATAATGGCCGCCATGCGCTGCATATCCTCGGTGGATTCCTGGGTCAGAACGTCCACGGCGTCGTCGATGGTTACGATACCAACCAGCATGCCCTCGCTGTCCAGAATGGGCATGGCACTCAGGTCGTAGTGCTGCATCTCGCGGGCGACCTCTTCCTGGTCGTCGGTGGCGCGCATGCAGACCACATTGTCGTCCATCAGCTCGGTGATGGGGGTTTCGAAGTCGGAAAGCAGCAGATCACGGGCCGACACCACGCCCAGCAGCCGGTTTTTCTCGACGATGTAGCTGGTGTAGATGGTCTCGGCGTTTTCGCCCTGTTTGCGGATGGCCGAAATGGCCTCGCGCACCGTCATGGTCTGCTTCAGGCGCACAAACTCGGGGGTCATAATGCTTCCGGCGCTGCCCTCGGGGTACTTCAGCAGCTTGTTCAGGCTTTCGCGGGTCTCGCGGCTGGACTTGGCCAGGATCCGCTTGACCACCGCGGCGGGCATATCCTCCAAAAGGTCGGCGGCGTCGTCCAGGCTCATCTCTTCCAGCGCGTTGACCAGCTCGGCGTCCGAGAAGGACTCGACCAGATCTTCCCTCGCTTCGTCCGACATATAGGTAAAGGCCTCGGTGGCCACCTCTTTTTTCAAAAGGCGGAACACCACAAGGCGGTTGTTTTCGTCCAGCTCTTCCAGCAGCTCGGCAAGGTCGGCGGGATGCTCTTCCTCGGTTTCATCGCGCAGGGTCTGGTACTGTTTCTTGATCAGCAGCTTCAGCAGCCGGCTTTTGGTCAGCCGGTCGCGCACGGGGGTGCCTTCCTCCGCGGCTTCGGCAGCTTCGGCAGCTTCTTCCTTCTCGGCCTGCTGAATGTCCTCCAGAATGTCTTCGGTGTCCACCTCGGACAGGTCTTCCAGCAGTTCGGCCTTTACCTCGGCGGGAATGTCAGAGGGCAGGGCTTCGGGGGCCAGATCGGGCAGAATGGCCTCGTGGGTTTCGGTGGGCACCGGGGCGGCCTGCTGCTGCAGATCGGCCAGCTGGGTGATCACCTCATTGGTTTTGTTTTCGGTTTTTTTCAGTTCCATCGGGAATACCTCCTTGAATAAGATGGGGGAGGCGTCTGGCACAAAAACAAAACGGGCGCGGCACACCGGCACCAATGCCGGCAAACGCCGCGCCTGATCTCGCCGCAAAACCGCAGCTTACACTGCGGCCATGGGGCCAAACGAGGCGGGCGCGCGCTTTTTGCTGTTCCGGCCAGACACGCTGGTAGTTCGACTGTTGTCCGGGTCCATAAAAACGGGCTCACCTCCAAAGGATTTTACTTCATTATTGATTGTAACACCCCAAAATTATGCGGTCAACCCCGCGGCAAAGAAAAAGTTTTCCACAGCAGTCGGGCAGCCAGTGGAAAACTTTTGAGAGAACTTTTTCAGATCGAAGGGGGTTGTTCTTTTTTGAAAAAAAGAACCAAAAAACTTTTGAATCGCGGGGTAACTGCCAAAAAAGGCAAGGCGCAGGGTGCGCGGGGTGGGGCAGCAATGGCGGAACAAAATTCTTTGTTCCGCAACGTTTTTTCTCGATTACTCAGCGCGCACTTCTGCCCAAAGCCGATACCGGCGGGCAGCGGGTTCTTTCTACTCGGTTTTCAGGAAAAGGCGATCCGTAGATCAGGCCAA
>JAFULE010000086.1 GCA_017483235.1 Faecalibacterium sp.
GGCAGCGTTGTTTGAGCGTCCGGTACAGTTTGATCTGCTATAAAAAGCCGCGGGGCTGACCAAAAAAGGTCAGCCCC
Source organism: Faecalibacterium sp. (assembly GCA_017483235.1). GTDB lineage: Bacteria > Bacillota > Clostridia > Oscillospirales > Ruminococcaceae > Faecalibacterium. Next base: position 78 of record JAFULE010000086.1, read on the forward strand.
GCGGCTTTAGTGGGTCGTTTTTTGTTACGCGTCCAGGTACTTGGGCAGATAATCACCTGCGCCGGTGTATTGGCCGATCATCTCCATTTCGGCATAGGTCTTGTCGTTCAGCAGCACGCCGTCGCGCTTGACGGCCACATGGGCCTCGGCCTCTTTTTCGCCGTGAATGTAAATGCGCTGCTGTCCGGCGGCCTTGTCCGACTCACGGATCTCCTGCAGGAAACGGCTCAGAGAGGCTTCGAGCTCAGCCTTATCGCCGAACATGCCCTGATCCATCGCGATAAAGCAATGGGCGATGTTGGCCCGGCCGGGGGTCTTGTAAATGTAGTTGGAGGTGGTGCCGCCCGACAGAATGGCGGTGGCGATCTCGCACAGCATGGCAAAGCCGTAGCCCTTGTAACCGCTGGTCAGTTCGCCCGAGCCGCCCAACGGCAGAATGCCGCCGCCGGTTTTGTGAATGATGTTGCCCAGCACCCGGTCGGGGTCGGCACTGTCCTGTCCGTTTTCGTCCAGTGCCCAGCCCAGCGGCAGGCCGCTGCCCCGCTTGACGTATACCTCCAGCTTGCCGCGGGGCACCACGGTGGTGGCGGCGTCAAACAGATAGGGGGCACCATCGGTGGGCATGGCAAAGGCAATGGGGTTGGTGCCCAGCATGGCCTGCCGGCCGAAGGTGGGCACCATAATGGCCTCGGTGTTGGTCATCGACATGCCGATCAGGCCCTGTTCGGCGGCCATGCGGGCATAGAAGCCGGCAATGCCGTAATGGTTCGAATTACGCACCGTTACCATGCCAAAGCCGCTGGCCTTGGCCTTGTCGATGGCCATCTGCATGGCCTGCATGCCCAGGATCTGGCCCATGGCGTCGTTGCCCTCGATCACGGCCGAAAGGGGCGTTTCAAATACCACCTCGGGCTTGGCGTCCAGTTTTACAAGGCCCTCGGTGATCTCGTGGTGGTAGCGGATCAGCCGCTGAATGCCGTGAGATTCAATGCCCGACAGATCGGCGTCCAGCAGCACGTCGGTGATCTGGGCGCTCTGAGCGGAGTCAAAGCCATATCCCTCGAAAACATGAATGCAGAATTCGCGCAGCTGTGCATAGTCAACGCGATGGTAATTCATAGTGTGGCCCCCTTGTTGTTTTGTTTATAAATCCGCTTCCAGAACCAGACTGTCCAGCCGGGCCTGCAGCGTATCCTGTTCGGATTTGGCACTGCGCAGCAGGTTGTCCAACCGGCTGAGCACGTCGCGGATCTCGTAAATGGTACCTTGCACCTGCTGCAGCGCCTGCCCGATTTTATCCTTCACGGTCCAGTCGGCAAACAGGCCGTCGAAAAAGTAGTCGGCAAACCGCATAAAGCCATCAATGCTTACCTGTAAATTGGCATGGATCGTCACATCTGCCAGCTCGGTGCGGAATCGCCCCAGCTGCGCCTGCAGATAATTGATCTCGTTCTGGGCCTGATCCAAATGGTCGTGCTTGGCAACGTCGGCAAGCAGGCCGCCGCCCAACAGATCCCAAGTGGCGTAGCCGTCGGCGCTGTCCAGATGGCCGCGTACCTGCTCGGCGGTGCTCAAAGCGCGCTGGCCGGCTTCGATAGCTTCCCGCAGTTCTTTCTGGCGGGCAAGGCATTCGCCCAGCTTCTGCTCCAGTGCAAAAATCTGCAGGGCGGCATCGCCGCCGGCAGCTTTCAGCGCATCGCTTTTTTTGTCCAAAAGCTTGGCGTATCGCCATTCGCAATCGCCCAGCTGCTGCAATTCGGCCGTGGCTCGTCGGATGGCGTCCTCTACATCGTTCAGCTCGCGGGCGGCGGCATCGTACCGCACCCGGGCGGCATAGGCTTCCTGCCGCTCTTTATCCAGTTTTTCGTCCATTTTGCCTACAACGTTGTAAAAGAACGCTGCAAGGCTGCCGCCTTCCAGTTTGTCTACGTCGGTTTGTTCTTTTTCGCTCAGTTGCTGCAGTTCGGCTGCCTTTTGGGCAAGGGCCGGCTGGCGCTGCTGCAATGCGGCCAGTTGGCGGTTCAGCTGCTGCTTGCGGGCGGTTTGCTGCTGCAAGTTGCGCAGCTCGTCGTTGTAATATGCCATCTTCACACCACCATTTCTTCTTTTTATAAAAGAAACGAGAAAGAAACACTATTTTATTTCAATCTATCAGATTTTGGTATAAAAGGCAACAAAAACTCGGCGTTTGCGGCAAAAGAAAAGGCCGCCTGTGCACAACAGCAAAGGCGGCTTGCATGTTATTCGGTTTGGCCGGTCACGGTGCGGGCGTGTTCGATCAGGCGATCGAAGGTTTCGTCGCTCAGATAATGTTCAATGCGGCAGGCATCGGCGGCAGCGGTGTCGTGGTCAACACCCAGATGCTCGAAAAACTCGGTCAAAAACTTATGGCGGGTAAAAATGCGCTCGGCAATCTGCCGCCCGGCGGGCAGCAGGGTAATATAGCCGGTGGCGTCCATTTCGATGTAGTTGTTTTCCCGAAGTTTTTTCATGGCCACGCTTACGCTGGGCTTGGAGTAGTTCAACTCATTTACAATGTCGATGGAACGCACCTGCCCCAGCCGCTTCTGCAGCACCAGAATGGACTCCAGATAGTCTTCGGCGGATTCGTGGATTTTCATGGCGGCAGGTCCTCCTTGGTTGGGTTGATGTTTTAACAGCATATCACATTTGGTGTTTTTTTACAAGCGCGGCAGATTTTAGCGGCGGCAAAGGTTACTTCTTTCCCTTGCCCATCAGCTTGCCCAGCAGTACCTTCCAGCGGGGGTATCCCCAGCGCTCGTCCGAGTCAAAGTCATCGGCCAGCTTCCACGGGAAGATTCCGTTGTCAAAATACAGGTAACCGTTTTCGTCCACGCCGGTCAGGGCCTTGGGCAGATACTCTTCATCGTAATAGCCTTTCTTGGGGCGGCTCCAGTGCAGGGTACCGTCCTCGTCCATACCGTCGCACCACACACCAAACACAAAGGTGGCAGCCTCACCGTAGCAATGCTGCTCAAAGCGGATGCGGCCGTCGTAGTAAAATTTCATTACCTCCAATGTGCCCGATTCCTTCTTGCCGTCCCGGCCCAGAGTAGGGCGGTAATCCTGCTGATAGCGGCGGCCGCAGTTGCTGCCGCAAAAATCTTTGGCATGGTAGCTCATGGCGAAACTCTCCTTGTTCTGTGATTTTCTACAGTATACCACAAGCGGCTCAAAAGCGAAATAAGAAAACCGGCTGCTGTTTTGAAGTGATCCCAAAAGTTTAGACAAAGTATAATATTAAGATGACATGGAATGAGTTCGGTACTGTACCGGGCTCATTCCTTTTAATTTAAGAGAAATACGATCGTTGTTGTAGTAATGAATATAGTGTTTCAACTGTTGA
>JAFULE010000087.1 GCA_017483235.1 Faecalibacterium sp.
CCACCTGCACCGCTGCAGGCAACATCGAATACTACACCTGCGGCACCTGCGGCAAGCTGTTCAAGGACGCTGCCGGTACCACCGAAGTGGCCGCAGCCGACTCTGTGATCCCTGTCAACTCCGCCAACCATAGCGGCCTGACTGAGATTGCCGCCGTGGCTGCCACCTGCACCACTGCCGGCGCCACCGCCGGTGAAAAGTGCACCGCCTGCGGCACCGTCACCAAGGCCCCCGAAACCGTTGCCCCCATCGGCCATAAGTATGCCGAGGGCAGCAACGACTGCATCAACTGCGATTACGTGAAGCCCGACGAGGGTTCCAACACTGCCGGTGTGACCGACACCCAGACCTCTACCAGTGAGGAGTATCAGGGCCCCACGACCGAACTGACCCCTGAGCAGGAAGAAATCATCGCCAGCATGACCGCAGAGGAGCTGAACGCCGCCGATCAGGTCGTGAACGAGATTGTGGATGATGCACACAATGACCTGCTGAACAATACTGCGGTCAATGAGTTCTCGCAGAGCGGTATGACTGACGCTGTCGGTACCAACAACGAGACCACTGCCGCTGCCTTTAACAAGGCAATGATCGAGCAGATCAACGAGGACAAGAAGGACAACAACGAAGCGGAAGAGGTTGTGGCCGACAACGCCGAGGTGCATACCGAGATCCACATCGCCGTACAGCTGGAAAATGTGGAAATGGCGGTTGAGATCGATCCCGATACCAAGGAAGTAACTGCCGAGATCGCGACTGTCACCTGTGATGTCAAGCCCATGGCCACTGTTTATGTGGACGAGCGCCCCCTGAACCCCAACAATCCTGTTGTGGTCGATAACACCCATATCAAACGGGCTGTTGTGTTCCGTCTGCCCATTCCTGCCAGCGTTGGTGCAAACTACAAGTACGCCAACGTGTACCACAACGGCAGCCTGATGGGTCAGGTCGAAATCCAGAAGGCCGGTACCGAGTACTACATCGAGGTTGTTACCGGCAGCTTCTCGAAGTTTGAAGTTTCTGACTTCACCAACGACCAGTACGTGGCACCCCCGGCCCCCGTTGATCCCGCCCCTGCAGTGCCCACCTCGCCCAAGACTGCCGACAGCTTCAGCATGAGCGTTTACGCCATGATGATGCTGGCCAGCGCCGGCGCTGCCGTGGTTGTGCTGAAAAAGCGCGAGCAGTTCTAAGCAAATTTTCAAAACCTAATATTTAACAGAACAGGGCGCCGCGTTACATCCGCACGGCGCCCTGTTTTTTGGCAAAAGCAAAGCCGCCCCACAGACCAAATGGCCTGTGGGGCGGCTTTGTTGTAAGGGTCAGGGCTGGTCAATCTGCCAGCAAAGGGTTTTATCCAGTTCCAAAAGCTCCGCTTTCATCACACGCAGCTGCCACCACAGGGTAAATGCCACGATCAGAGTGGCCAACAGCAGCACCAGCGAAGCGTAAAACCATTCGTCGGTCCAGGGCAGCGGCAGGGCGATCAGGGTCAAAAACAGGGTCTGCATGGTGCGCCGCCTGCGCAGGATGGCACACTGGTCGGGAATGTAGCCCTCGGCGGCGTCGGCAATGTTGGTCAGCAGCTGAAAGTGGAAGTACAGCGACACCACCCGGATCACCAGTGCCAGCACCGGCAGGTCGGAAAAGCCGCCGCCCCACGACAGATCAATGCTGAAAATGGCGTCTACCCATGCCACAAAATTCCACGCCGCCAGCAGCAGCCCCAGCGGCCGCAAAAGCCGGGCCGAGGGCTGCTGTTCGGCCAGCTCACCAATGGCCTCCACCATCAGCAGAAAGCCCACCCAGTCGGGCAGAATGTCCAGTGTGCCCAGATTGATCTCCAGATGGATCAGCAGATACCCCAGTGCCACGCTGCCGCACACCCCGGCCAGCTGCGCCACCGGCGATTTTTTCACAGTTTCAGCCATGGTCAGCCCTCCTTTTGCAGCAGCAGGGCATCGGCCTGCTGTTTGTTGATGTAGATCTGCATCTCAAAGCTGTGGGGCAGCTGCACCGCGCCCTTGGGGCTCAGGTCGGTCAAAGGGCTGATGCGCTGGCCTAAGGTGCCGGTAAACAGCCGGTGCGCACCGCTGCCGTCATCGGCAAAATAGCTGTCGTCGTCGCCGTAGGTGCAGCTGAACCATTCGTCGCCGCTGCTGCTGCCGCCGCTGACGTTGCCGCCCATCTCGTCGGCGTAGTCGTCGCCGCTCAAAGTCTCGGTGGCCTTGGTGTTGGTTAGCAGATACATGCCGGCCTGCTTTACGGTGGCCGGGTCGGTGGGGATAAACTGGGTGTACCGCGCCTGCCCCATCTGCACCGTGCGGTCAAACCCGGCACCGGGGTCGGGGGTGGCGGTGATCAGCATTGGCTGGCTTGGCCAGAAGCTGTTGCTCTGCGCTGTTTGCATCGACACGGTGGCGCAGATGTACAGGGTGGCTTCGGCGTGGCCCTGTTCGGTTTTGCCTTTGTACACCGCCAGCGGGGCAAGGGCGTCCATCACCAGCTGATCGAGGTCATCGGCAAAATAGTCCCCGGTCACGGCGGCAAAGCCCGCGCCCTGCGCAGTTACGGTGTAGCTGCTGTTGCCGCCGGTGATGGTCACCGGCATCAGCCATGCAATGCCGGCCTGCACCTGCAGGCTGTCGATGTTCTGCTGCTCGTCCGGGTCGATCACCCCGTCCTCCATGGCGTTGGCATACCGCTTTTCGGCCTGCTTTTGCTGCAGATCGGCGGGCAGCCAGCCCAGCTGTATCCACTCTTTGGTGGCACTGGCGTCCCACTGCACCGCTCCCTGCCAGTGCCAGCACAGCCACGCCGAATGGCTGCCATCGGGCTGCGGGGTCAGGTTCCACACCGTGTACCGGGCTTCGGTGGCCATGTTGGCGTGCTCGGCCAGTACCCGCAGCCGGGCAGGGCCGCTTTCGGCCAGAGGGGCTTCTCCCCGCTGGGCGGCGTGCATCAGTTCCAGCTGCTGCGCCGGCGAAACCGACATCAGATAATAGGTGCGGTTTGCTTTGAACATTCCGTGGGCAAAAAGATCCAGCGCACCGGCCATGCTGCGGCAGCGGCTGGTGCGGGTCAGGGCAAGGGCGTGGGCTTCGCGCAGGCGGTAAGGGCCGTTCAGGTCCACATAGCCCGAACCGGCCAGATCCGGCGCGGTAGCCTTGCCGCCCATCAGCACCGGGCTGAGCAGCATGGCCAGAATGCACACCGATACCAGCGCCATGCCCTGCGGATACCGCTTGAACCGGGCAATGGCCTGAATACGGCGGGAAATGCACCGCCCGCCGTTGGACAGTGGGCTGGTACCCGCCGCGCGGGGGTATTGCTCGTTGGCCATCGAAAGCAGAATGCGGCCGTAGTCGCGGCGTTCTTCCCCCTGCAAATGTTCCAGCACCCGCTGGTCGCAGGCGGCTTCGCCGTCGTTGCCAATGCGGTCAAAGCAGTACTGCAAAAAGGGGTTGCACCAGTGCACCGCCCGCCCCACACACCACAGCATGCTTTGGGCGCTGTCGAAGTGCTTCAGGTGCAGCAGCTCGTGCAGGATCACCTTGTCGTCCACGGCTGTGTCCGGTAGGGCCAGCACCGGCCGCAGAACCCCGCATACAAAGGCGGTGGGCAGCCCGGCCACCTGCACTGCCCGGGGCGTTTTCAGCTGGTATTGGCTGCAGACGCGGTGCAGCTGTTCGGCCTGTTGGGGCGACAGGGGCAGCGCCCGTCGCAGTGCCAGCCGCAGCCGCAGATAGCCGCCCAGATACCACAACAGGGTGATGACTGCCCCCGCCAGATACAGCACGAACAGCCAGTC
>JAFULE010000088.1 GCA_017483235.1 Faecalibacterium sp.
GTGCGCCCCCGGCGCAGCCCGCTGCGCTGGCTGCTGCTGCCGCTGGCCATTGTTCCTTTGGCCGAGGCGGTTGTGCTGCAGCTGCTGACCGCTGGTTTTTCGGTGCCCGAAGCCGGCGCAGTGGGCGTTATCGGCGGGGCCGACGGACCTACTGCCATTTTTGTAGCCGGAATGGTCAGCACCGACCCTACTGCATGGGGTGCGGGTGGCCGGTTGGCACTGGCATTGGCAGCGGCGGCGCTGTTCTGTCTGCTGCAGTGGCCGTTGCCCGCCCGCGGCGAAAAAGCCAAGGTGCTGGCGCTGGGGCTGCCGCTGCTGCTTTCGGCCGCGGCGATGGTGGTATGGGCGCTTTTTACCATGCAGGCAGTAAGCGGCCTGCCGGCCGGACAAATGCTTTCGGCGGCGGTGCAGCGTTTTATACTGCAGGGCGGAGTGTTGGCGCTGGCGGCGCTGATCGCCGCGGTACGTCGGCTGCTGCGGGCAAAATAAAACAGGAAAACCGGGCCAACGCCCGGTTTTTTTGCGCTTGGGCTTTGCAGCAGGGGCGTTTTCGTGTATTATTAAAAGGTAGCATTGTGTTTTGTGCCTGCGCTGCGGCGCCGGCTGCCGTATAACACCAAAGCAAAGGATGGTTGCATTATGTCGAATCTTGAAGCTGCCCCCCAGATCAAGGTGCTTGCGCTGGATCTGGACGGCACCCTGACCAACAGCCAGAAGATCATCACCCCCCGCACCCGTGCCGCGCTGGACGCCGCCATGGATAAGGGGGTCACCATTGTGCTGGCCTCGGGCCGGCCCACCGTGGGCGTTATGCCGCTGGCCAAAGAGCTGGATCTGCCCCACCGTGGCGGCTGCATCCTGTCCTACAACGGCGGCTCGCTGGTGGACTGTATGAGCGGCCAGACCTGGTACCAGAAGCGGCTGCCCGCTGCCATGGTGCCCGAGCTGTGCGCCTTTGCCGATAAGATGGATGTGGCCATTCTGACCTACGACAACCGCAGCATCGTCACCAGCCGCCCCGAAGACCCCTGGGTGGCCAAAGAGGCCTTCATCAACCGCATCCCCACCCGCAAGATCGAAGATCTGCCCGGCTATGTGAACTACCCCATCAGCAAGATGCTGATCTGCGTGGACCCCGAAAAGATGCCGCTGGTGGAAGAAATGGCTCAGCGGCAGTTCAACGGCCGCATCGACGTATACCGCAGCTGCGCATTCTTCCTCGAAGCGGTGCCCATCGGCGTTGCCAAGGACGCCGGCCTTGCTTCGCTGCTGGAGCGTAAGGGCCTGTGCAGCAAAAACCTGATGGCGGTGGGCGACGGCGTCAACGACCTGTCCATGATCCGGTATGCCGGGGTGGGTGTGGCCATGAAGAACGCCGACACCATCGTGAAGCATGGCGCCGACTATGTGACCGAAAACGACAACGACCACGACGGCGTGGCCGAAGCAATCGAAAAGTTTATCCTGAACGTATAAATATAAGAAATTTCAACAAGAAGGAACTGTTTTCATGGCAGAAAAGACCCTGGTTCTGTTCGATCTGGAATGGAACATCGGCTACAAGCCCTACATCTTCAATTATCACGGGGTCGAACAGACCCTGCGCGGCGAGATCATCGAGATCGGCGCAGTCAAGATCGATCTGGACGGCAAGGTGCTGGACACCTTTTCCATCTGTCTGCGGCCCCGCATCTTCCGCAAGCTGCAGCATCATGTGGCAAAGGTCACCGGCCTGACCCAGGCGGATCTGGACAAAGGCGAGCCCATTGTGCAGGGTCTGCGCCGGTTTATGCAGTGGTGCGGCCCCAACGCCGAATTCGGCGAATGGGGCATGGACGATGTGCCGGTGCTGAAGCAGAACCTGTTTTTGTGCAATCTGGACGAAAGCCGCCCCACCGTGTGGTACGACCTGCAGCGTATCTTTTTAAGCCAGCGGCCCCGCGCCGAGGGCGAGGGCATGACCCTGGAAAGTGTGGTCACCCGGCTGGGCATCCCCACCGAGCGGCCCTTCCACGATGCCCTCAGCGACACCTTGTATACTGCCGATGTCTGCCGCCAGCTGGATCTGCGCAAGGGGTTGGCCGAATACCCCACCGAGGATGACCTGCTGCGCGAAAGCCTGTGCAGCCCCCCGGGCGATTACCGTGATTTTGCGGTGTTCCGCGGGTATGTGCAGCGCGATGCCTACCGGGTGGTGCCGGCCATCAGCCAAACACCCTGCCCGGTGTGCGGCGCGGTTCTGCAGCCGGACGAAATCTGGCTGAAAAAGGGCAGCAACAGCTACTATTCGCTGTGCCGGTGCCCCAACTGTGCCGGCAGCAAAAACGAGGCCGCACGGGGTGTGTTCACCCGCTTCAAGCTGCTGCGGCTGGACGGCCTGCACTGGAGCTTTGCCCGCTGCACCGAGATCCCCGACGAGGAAAAGCTGGCCCGCTGGAACAAGCAGAAAAAGGCCGCTGAAGACCGTCAGAAGCGCCGCGAAAAGGCTGGGGCGGAACAATAATGTGCCAAACATCCATCTGGACCAAACCGGATGGGTGTTTTTTATTGCACAGAATGTAATTTTTTGCCGCATCGGGTCGTTTTATCAGTGTAACGAACCAAAAGGAGGGGCGCAGCATGGCACGGCAGGGCAAACCCATTCATACCGCAAAGCCGCGGCGGGGCCGGGGCTTTGGCCGGCTGCTGTTCATCATTTGTGTGCTGTTGCTGCTGTGGGCCGCGGCCTATGCCGCGGGCGGTTATTTCGGCGCCATCCATCCGCCGGCGGCGCCGGCAGAGCCCCGCTATACCGGCACCGCCCCCTTTACGGTGGCCATCGACGCCGGACACGGAGGCCGCGACAACGGTGCGGTGGGCTTTGTGGTGGAAAAAGAGATGACCACCGCCACTGCGCAGGCCCTGGTCGCCCTGCTGGAGGCAGACCCCAATTTCATTCCGGTCACCACCCGCCAAAGCTACGAGGATACCGCCGAGCCTGCCGACCGTGCCGCGCAGGCCAACCGGCAGCAGGCGCAGCTGCTTTTGTCCATCCACGGCAATGCTGCTGCCACCGCCGAGCCTGCCGGCTTTGAATGCTACCCGGTGCCGCCGGGCCGCACCCGGCACGAGGCCAGCCGGTACTTTGCCCGGCAGCTGGCTGCCGAAATGTCTGCCGCCGGCCAGACCCTGCGGGGGGACGAAGGGGTGCGCTATGCCTATTATGGCATGAACAACGAAAAAACCATTGTGGACGGCAGCACCAAAATGCCCAGCCTGCTGCCCACCTTTGGCATTCTGGAACACGCCGATTGCCCCGCTGTGCTGGTCGAACAATGCTTTGTAACCAGCGAGGCGGATGCAGCCGCCTTTGGCAGTGGTGAGGGAATTCAGGTGGCAGCCCGCTGCTATTACCGGGCAATCTGTGCCTACTTTGATCTGCAGCCCATGGACGAATAAAAACCGCCCGCCCGGCAAGCCCGGGCGGGCGGTTTCTGCTTTATGGCAAAAAGCTTAGTCGGGAATGGCAGCCGCAGGCTGCTCGGCCTGCTTTTGCAGATCTCTAAACAGCCGCATCAGCATAAACAGAGCAATCGCCGCAACGCCTGCTTCGGCCAGCACCTGTGCCCAAGGCAGACCATACAGTCCGGCCAGCCGGTCCAGCAAAAGCACCAGCGGCATTTCCAGCGCCAACTTGCGGCTGATGGCCAAAATCAGCGAGGCTTTACCCATGCCCACCGCCTGAAACAGGCCCACACAGAGGAAATCGGTGACCATAAAGGGAATCATCAGGCAGGAAACCCGCAGGATAATGGTGCCGTGGGCCACCGTTTCGGCGTCCTGAATAAACAGCTGTACCAGCTTGCCCGGCATAAAGAACATCACTGCCATGGCGGCCACCGAAATGCACAGGCTGATGGCTGCGGTAAAGGCAAAGGCGCTGCGCATCCGTTTGTGATTTTTGCTGGCGTAATTGTAACTCAGCAGCGGCATCACGCCCTGACTGATGCCCAGTGCCACATACATGGGCATCATATCGATTTTTTTGCAGATGCCCATGGCTGCCAGCGCCGCGGCGCCGTAGGGGGCGGCGGTCTGGTTCAGCAGGGTGGTCACCACCACATTCAGCAGATTCTGGATCGAAGCGGGCAGGCCCACGCCGAACACACCTGCCACAATGCGGCGGTTCAGCCGCAGGGCGCGGGGGTCGATGCACACCATGGTTTTACCGCGGTTTTTCAGAAGGTAGCCCAGATATACCAAGGTGGCAAAGCAGTTGGAAAGCAGGGTGGCGGCAGCGGCGCCCTCGGCGCCCATGTTAAGGCCCCAGGGCATGATGAAGAGGGGGTCCAGCAGCACGTTCAGTGCGCAGCCGCTCATGGTGCCCACGCTGGCGATCAGGGCCGCACCCTCCGAGCGTACCATGTACGAAAGCACCACATTCAGAATGGTGGGCACAGCACCAAGGGTGATGGTCCAGTTCAGATAATCCGAGGTATAGCCGGCGGTGGCGGCGTCGGCACCCAGCAGCCCCAGCAGCGGGCCACGGAATACGGTGCACAGCACCGAAAAGACCACCGCACAGGTGATGGCACCGTAAAATCCAAAGGCAGAACTGGCTTTCAGGGTGTCGTAGTCTTTGCTGCCCAGCGCACGGCTCATCATGCTGCTGCCGCCCACGCCGAACAGATTGTTCACCGCGTTGGTGGCCAGCAGCACCGGCCCGGCCAGCGATACGGCGGCGGTTTGCACCGGATCGTTCAGCAGGCCCACAAAATAGGTGTCGGCCAGACTGTAGATCACGCTGACCAGCATGGCCAGCACGGTGGGTACCGACAGGCTGGCCACCGCTTTGGGAATGGGCAGCTCTTCAAAAACCTGAATGCGATTGTTTTTGGCCATGGCGTTCTCCTTTTATACACAAACAAAGAAAAGTATTTGTTTAAGTTTAACCCATTCTTGGCAAGGGTGCAAGGGTGTTGTACAATAGAAGA
>JAFULE010000089.1 GCA_017483235.1 Faecalibacterium sp.
GAGCGAATTCGTTGCCGCCATCCCCGCCCTGCGTGCCGAGTGCGGTGACCGTGCGGTACTGCGTGCTCTGCATTTCTATAAGGAAAACGCACGGGTGCCCAAACAGGTGGCTGCGCTGCGCAGCGGCGATTTTGCGGCGTTCCTGCAGCTGGTCAAGGAGAGCGGTTACTCTTCCTGGATGTACCTGCAGAATGTGATCCCTGCCGGCTACAAGCTGCATCAGGATGTGGCGCTGGCTCTGAATCTGTGCGAGATGTATCTGCAGGGTAAGGGCGCTACCGTGTGCATGGCGGCGGCTTTGCCGGTACAGTACAAGCCTTTGTACCCTTCGAGCTGCTGGACTCTTTCCGCGCCGGCATCGATGCCGTGCTGGGCGAGGGCGCCTGTCATGTGCTGTCCATCCGCCCGCAGGGTGGTGTGGAAGTCTTTGCTGAATGATCGCAACCAGGCATCGTTCCTGCTTATCGTTTTACCGAGTTAAGAGGTACAACGATGAAACAAAAATACGGCAAGTATCTATGCATTGAGATCACCAATCACTTTGCCTCCGTCGGTTATACGGTCAAGCTCTTCTCATTGACTTTTAACCTATCATAATTTATAATTTAATAAATATCAAATGATAGGCGGTGCGGCCGTTGAAGGAACTAATTAGAATGATTCGTGCCAAGGCAAATATGAACCAGGAGCAGTTTGCTTCTATGCTAGGCACTACTGTTGTGTCTATCAACAGATGGGAAAATGGTAAGACTGTTCCCAATCAGATGGCGCAAACAAATTTATATTTGTTCTGCAAGAATCAGGGCATTGATGTCGCTGATTTTGTGGCTGAAATGCGCCGTTATGAGCATACTCCTGATGATGGTGGAAATATCTTTTATCATGGTTCCAAGAAGGGCATTGTCGGAGACATTGCTCCCATCAGCCGCGCTGAGTGTGACTTCGGCCGGGGCTTCTACATGGGTACTGAGCCCCTTCAGCCTCTGACCTTAATATGTGCCGAAGACAAGCCAAAATTTTATACGGTAGAGTTTGACCTTTCTGGTCTAAAGGTGCTTGAAGTTGAAATCGGCATGGATTGGGCCATGATGATCGCATACTACCGTAAGCAGATGGAAAAAGTGAAGGGTACTCCTATTTATGAGAAGTATGCTCGTTTTGCAGACGGCTATGATGTCATTGTGGGCTATATTGCCAATGATCGTATGTATACCGAACTTGCCCGGTTCTTTAACGGAACCATCACGGATGTGGCGTTGAATAAATGCCTATCTGTGCTTGATCTCGGCAGGCAATATGTCGCCATCACGCAGAAAGCCTGTGACCAAATCAAAATCCTCGAAGAACGAGATCTGTATCTTTTGGAACGACTTGCCTTGCAGGACAAGAGTGTAGCAAGACGCGCAGAGGGAATCGCTTTGGCAGAGGAAGTTGTAAAGCAGTATCGCCGAGAGGGACTGTTCTTCGATGAAATCCTGGGAGGGGTTTGATTATGAACGAATCTCTGAAGCTCGCTTTATGTGAGATGCAAGCACAGCTGTTTGTCCAGTCTCAGGAAAAAGGCTATGCCAGTGAAGCCTTTATCAATGCGTTCATGAAATCAGATGTTGCCAAAGATCTCGACATGCCGTTCAATCACATGCAGTGGGCTGGTACGCATTACTTGATGGCCCGCATGGAGGAAGAGCACACAAATGAACTTACCCAAGGTGAATGCTACGATACCGAGACGCTCTATTGGACTGGCTATCTTTATCGCTACTGGCACATCTATACTGGCGAAAGCAGCCGCGAGATACTCAAGCAGGCATCTGCAAAAACGATGCGGATTGTCTATCTTATGTATCATACCATGAGTCCAGAGATGGCCATTGATCGGCTGAAGGAGTCCTATCTCGAAAAACATCGCAAGTAAATCAAAGAAGTGTCGGCGTCAAACCTAGCACAACTTGCAAGCGATATGCGAACGGCAGTCTGTTCAGAAAAGTACTGCGAAAATCGATTGTACTGTGGTATCGGAAAAGATGACACACATTGGATGAAAATATACGGCTTCAGAAGAAAAAAGACCTGAAATCTTACGATTTCAGGTCTTTTTGGTGGAGATAAGCGGGATCGAACCGCTGACCTCTTGAATGCCATTCAAGCGCTCTCCCAGCTGAGCTATACCCCCATATTCGGTTGTGCAGTACGGTGTTTCGCGGCTGCCTGATTATATTACCACCGTCGGTAGGGAATGTCAATAGATTTTTGAAAATATTTTTGGCGTAATCAATATCTGTTGATGCTCTGAACTTGAATAAATGACGAATGGCCTATATACTAAATTTGATTGTACTATTGTGCAGCACAGGCTGCCGAAAGGCTGGTAGGATATGCTGTTTTCCTCGGTTCAGTTTTTGTTTTTCTTTCTTCCGCTGACATTGGCACTGTATTACGTCTTACCTAAGAAATGCCGTAACCTGGTGTTGGCTGCGGTCAGTTTGTTGTTTTTTCTATGGTCGGCGCTCCGCTATGCGGCAATGCTTGTGCTATTTGCAGCCTTTAACTGGTGCGCCGGTTTATTGCTGCAGCGATACCGATCGGTAAAACCCTTGCTGGGTTTTACCGTTGGTGTCGATCTGGCATTGCTGCTATATTTCAAATATGCAGGGTTCTTTGCCCAAAGCATCAATTCGGTGCTGTCTACGCAGCTCCCCATTGTGCAGTTGGCACTTCCGCTTGGCATCAGTTTTTATGTGTTTGTCGCAGTGGGGTATTGCATTGATGTGGCTTTGGGCCGCATTGAGGCGGAAAAGAATCCGGTGCGCTTTTTTGTGTTTCTGGCTTTTTTCGGACATGGTCCTTCGGGGCCAATCGTGCAGTACACCCACCAGCAGCCAATGCTGGCGGTGGATGCGCCTGCACGTAAGGTGGATGTTGCACGCTTTTGCTACGGTATCAAGCGTTTTTCCTACGGCCTTGCCAAAAAGGCACTGATCGCCGATCAGCTGGGTTATACCTATGCACGCATTACTTCGGTCTCGGCCGAAAAGATCCCCGGCTTCATTCTGCTTGTAGGCTATGCCATGTATCTGATGCAGCTGTATTTTGACTTTTCTGGTTACAGCGATATGGCGGTTGGCCTTGGCGAAATGCTGGGCCTGCGTATGCCCGAAAATTTTAAATATCCCTATCAATCGGCTACGGTGGGCGAGTTCTGGCGCCGGTGGCATATCACCCTGTCCGACTGGTTTCAGACCTATGTGTATTTCCCGCTGGGCGGCAGCCGCTGCAGCATGGCAAAAACCTGCCGCAATCTGTTGATCGTATTTGCGCTTACCGGTCTGTGGCATGGTGCAGCGTGGAACTATGTGGTATTTGGTTTGTATCACGGTGTGCTGCTGTGCATCGAACGCTTGTTTTTGCGCCGCTGGCTGCAGACAAAGCCCAAATTCATTGGTCATTGCTACACCATGCTGGCCGTTTACTTTGGCTTTATCATGTTTGGTGCACCCGGGTTCGAACAGGGAATTGCAGCCATCCGGGGCATTCTTACCATGCAGCCGGGTGCAGCCGGTATGACGATGGCCGCATTTATGAGCCTGAAGCAATGGCTGATTTTTGCAGTGGCTTGCGTGTTGTGTGGCCCGCTGCAGGCGATTTTCCCCAAAATGAAAGCCTGCATGACCGAACAGGCGCCGCCCAAGGCAGCTGAAATGCTTTTGATTTTGGTGCTGCTGTTCCTTGGTATTGCCAGTGTTTCTGCCGGCAATTATCAGGCGTTTATCTATTTCCAGTTCTGAGCAGGGAGGGGTATTATGAAAGAAAAATCGAATAACACCCTGCTGCAAAAACTGTTTATTGCGGTATTCTGTGGTGTCCTGGGGCTTTCACTTGTCGTATTCAATACGTTCTCAAAACAGCTTTCGCAGGATAACCACGAAAATCGTCTGCTTACGGCATTGCCTACCGTGCTGCAGAGTGCTCCACGTGATTTTCTGCATAATCTGGACGCCTTTCTTGTGGACAATGCCCCGTTCCGGTATCAGTTTGTGCGCAAGAATGCGGAGCTGAACTATAAGCTGTTTGGTGTCAGCGAAAGCGATCAGGTACTGGCCGGAAAAGACGGATGGCTATTCTTTAAAGATGGTCAGGCTGCAGCCCAGCCGATGGCAAACTATCAGGGGCTGCCGGAACTGAATGATCCTCAGGAAACTTTGGCCATCGCGGCGCAGCAGCTGCAGCGGATGCAGCAGCGTTTGGCAGAACATGGCTGCACACTGGTGCTTGACATCACCCCCAGCAAAGACCGCATCTATCAGGAATACATGCCGGATGGTTATCCCATTGTGGATCAGGTCAGCCGCGCCGACAGAATGGTAGAATATTTCCGCACGCATACCAGTGTGCCGATCGTTTGGCAGCGGGATGCTCTTCGCGAACAGGCACTGGCAAACCCGGAGCTGCCCTTGTATTATCAAACCGATACGCACTGGAATATGGCGGGTGCCCTGCTGGGAGCAGACGGTATTTTTCAGGCGCTTGGGATGGAGACACTTCCGTTTGAAGCATACAGCGTTATGGAGAATGGCACACAGTTTGGCGATTTGACCAGTGTGGCAGCTCTTTACAATGTTTTACCGATCAATCCGGATTATCGACCTTCGCAATATGAAACTTTATTCGACAAGGACGAAAGAATGATCGGTGTATTGGGCGATTCGTTCAGTGATTATTATATGACCTATCTGGAAACCCGTTTTACAGGTGCATGGCGTTTCCATATTGACGATTATAATGTGGGGGTATTGGATGAACCTGCATGTGATGTGTTGGTCATTTCGGTTACCGAACGCCAGCTGGAAAAGTTGCTGAATATTTGCGCTATGACACCCTGAAACTGGAATAAAACTAGTAAAATGTCGCTGGCTTTCAGCGGCATTTTTTTGTCTTCATATGGTATGTTGTTTCACATTTTTTGCACAACTTTATCACCGCATTTCCATTGGTTGTTCTATTGGTTATCACATCGCTGCGGTAATTTATGGTAAGGTACTGTTAAGTCACCAGTATCCCGAACCAGATTACAACAGGAAGAAGGAACGATCCTATGAACGACTCTGTCAAAAAATCTGCACCGGTTGCACGGTGCATAAAAGCGGCCGCAGCGTTCTTTAAAAGGCACAAAATTTTTACAGCTATACTGGTGGTGCTGCTGATTGCCGCAGCCATTGCAGTGGTAAGATTTGGGCGCATGCGTGCAGCAGTGGGGAACGCCGGCGGCAGCTATAGCTTTATCCGAACCACAACCTTGTCCAAAGGCACCTTGGACGAAACCGTTTCTACCACTGGCAGTGTGGAAAGTGCCGATACCTCTACGGTCAGCTATTCAGCCGGTATTGGCAGCAATGTAAAAATCAAAACCATCCATGTGGCGGTGGGGGATCAGGTGGAAGCTGGGGATGTGATCATAACACTGGACAACACCAGCATTTTAGAGTCCATTGCCAAAGCGGAAGAATCTTTGACAGAGCAAAAGATAGCTGCGCAGGAAAGCTACAACGATGCAGTGACTGCCCGTGACGAGGCATATAATACCTCGGTCAGCTACGAAAGTACGGTGGCCGCGGCAAAAACGGCGATGGAAAATGCAGCTGCTGCATTTTATGTTGCCGAAAATTCGGTTTCGGCAGCACAGGCTGATTACAATGCCAAGTTAGCCGACATGCAAACAAAAGGCGCTGCATATAACAATGCTGCAGCCCAACATAGTGCAGCGAAAAGCGTATATCATTCGGCTTTAACGTCCTATGACGAGTCTTCTGCTGCACTCACCACTGCGCAGGAGAAGCTGCAAAATGCGCAGAGTGCCGCCGCCGCTGAGCCGGAAAACGCCGATCTCGCTGCAGCTGTTATTACAGAACAGACAAATTTCGATGCGACTGTGGCTGATCATGATAGAAAACAGGCTGATCTTACACAGGCTGAAACCCAAATGCAGTCTGCACAGCAGGCAGAACATGTAGCCGCGGATGCTTACACAGCGGCTGCGGCAGCGGCGGACAGTGCATTGCAGCTGCTGAATGAGCAGAAGAAAATCTGTGGTTATGACGATCTGCAGAAAACATATCAAAGCGCACAGCAAACCTACAACACCGCCCGCACCACCCTGAACAATTACGAAAAACAGTACGAAGCCGCCTGCAATCAGTTGAAGCAGGCGGCAGATAAGCTGGAAGATGCCTCCACCAGCGATACACTTGTGGATCTGTATGAGCAGCTGGAGGCCTGTGAACTGACAGCAGAAACTTCCGGCAAGGTCACTTCACTGAATGCTACGGTTGGCAGTGCACCCAATGGCACCATTGCAACCATCCAGAACACCGATAACCTGAAGATCTCAATTACCATTCAGGAAGCCGATATCAATACCGTACAAATCGGCATGCGCTGTGTGATTACCTCGGATGCAACCGAGAAGGAGATCAACGGTGTACTGAGCCAGATGGATCCGGTGGCAGGCCAGAATGGAAGTTTTGGTGCCGAGGTTACCGTTTCGGATATGAATACAGGTCTTTTGATCGGTATGAATGCTACAGTCAAAATCATCGTTTCGAGCACCGACAATATCTTCATGGTACCTTTGGACGCTGTGGGCAATGATGACGACGGCAAAGGAGATTATGTATATCGAAAGACTGGCGGCGAAGGGGTAGAGCTTACCTTTGAAAAGGTGTATGTCTCCGTTGGCGAATCAAACGACTATTATGTTGAGATCAGCGGCATCGATCTATCGGAAGGGAATGTGATTCGTTCGTCGGCTGATTTGACTCAGGGGCTGGAAACAATTGAAAGCAATGACGAAGAAGGCTTCGGAATGGTCGGTGGATTTATGAGTGCTTTTGGTGCCGGCGCTGCCACGCAGGGCGGCTTTGGCCCCACCGGCGGCAATAATATGCCGGAGGGAAACTTTGATGGTAATATGCCCAGTGGTGGTTCCGGCGGTGGAAAACGGCCTTCCGGCGGCCCGGGAGGAAACAGAGGATGACAAGCACTGAAAAGGCGGCAATGCCCGATGCACTGGATCGGGCATTCGCCGCAGCAAAAGCAATACGAAAAGCAGAAACAGCTGTTCAGCCAATCATTCGGATGAAGGATATCCGCAAAAGCTATTATATCGGCAAACCCAACGAGCTGGAGATTCTGCACGGCATCGACCTTACAGTGCATGCCGGTGAATTTGTGGCCATTGTGGGCGAAAGCGGCAGTGGCAAATCTACTCTGATGAATCTGATCGGCGCTTTGGACAGCCCCACATCCGGCAGCTATCAGCTGGATGGGGTAGACGTGGCGGCTGCAAATGACGTCGAGCTTTCAGAGATTCGAAACCGTAAAATCGGTTTTGTATTCCAAACCTTTAATTTGATTGGCCGGCAAAGTGCACTGAAAAATGTGGAGTTGCCCATGCTGTATGCAAAAATTCCGGCGGCAAAGCGCACTGCGCGCGCCAGACAGCTTCTGGATATGGTCGGTATGAGCGATCGCATCAAGCACCAGCCCAACGAACTTTCAGGCGGCCAGAAGCAGCGTGTTGCCATTGCCCGGGCCATGGCAAACGATCCGGCTATTTTACTGGCCGATGAGCCTACCGGCGCACTGGATTCTGCCACAAGCCGTACCGTGATGGACCTGTTTCATCAACTGCACAAGCAGCAGGGGAAAACGATTCTGCTTATCACCCATAATCCTGCATTGGCCGAAGAATGCGACAGAATATTGACCTTGGTAGACGGACGTATTGTCAGCGAACGGAAGGGTGGTGGCTCCCATGTGGGATAATATTATATTGGCGATGCAAAGTCTGCGCGCCAATAAACTGCGTGCCCTGCTTACCATGCTGGGGATCATCATAGGCATTGGTTCAGTAATTGCCATTGAAACTGTGGGCGCCAGCCTTTCCGGTTCGATCACCGACAGCATGTCGGGCTTTGGTATCTCTAATATCTCGGTCAGTTTAACTCAAAAGACGGGCGAGGACGAAACCAGCGGCATCCGGGTGCGAATGTTCCGCAATACGGTACCCGATGCGGATGATCTAATCACCGAGCAAATGATCGAAGAGTATCGAGCGGCCTTCCCCAATCAGGTCATAGCGGTTGAGGTCACCGAAACGGCAGGCAGCGCTACAGTCATCGGCATCGACGGCGAGGATGTGACCGCCACGGTTACCGGAGTGAACGATGATTACCTTGCAGCCGAAGATGTTGAGCTTTTATATGGGCGAGGCATCAACAATGCAAAGGATGCACAGCGCAAGGTGTGTGTAGTGGCCGATCGGTTTGTAACCGATGTGCTGGGCATCAGCCCGGTAAATGCGGTTGGTCGGGCAGTTGAGCTTACCATCGGCGGAAAGCCGCAGACCTTTTACATTCAGGGGGTGTACGCCTACGATGAAGAAGACACCGGCATGACGATGGTAAGTGTGAACAGCGACGATGACGATGTTGTCACCAGTGTGTATCTTCCGCTGAATACTGCCCGCATGCTTACCGGAAGCAGCACAGCTGGCGTACAAAGTCTTACTGTGGTTGCAGCAAACGAGGTGGACACCACAGCCTTTTTGAAAACGACCCAAAGTTGGTTCGAAAGCTGGTATGCCCGGAATGACAGCTGGACGGTGGAGGCTTCCAGTATGGAAAGTCTTGTATCCACCATTACCGAAATGATCGACACGGTCAGTTTAGCGATCTCGGCAATCGCTGCCATCAGCTTACTGGTGGGTGGCATCGGCGTAATGAACATCATGCTGGTATCCATCACTGAGCGTACCCGTGAAATCGGTACACGCAAAGCGCTGGGAGCACCGCGCACTGCCATTCGGGTGCAGTTTGTTGTGGAAGCAGTGGTGATCTGTCTGGTGGGCGGCGGCATTGGTATTCTGCTTGGCATGGGGCTTGGTGCGGCAGCCAGCAGCCTGCTAGGGTTTTCGGCCAAACCGGATGTGCAGTCCATTGCAATGGCGGTGGGCTTCTCGATGGCCATCGGTGTGTTTTTTGGCTATTATCCGGCCGATAAGGCGGCAAAGCTTGACCCCATCGAGGCATTGCGATACGAATAAAAAAACAAGCCTGCATTTCAATCTTGCAGGCTTGTTTTTTATCACTTATTAAAGTAATTCAAAAACTGGAACGGCGGCAGATCGCGATAGCGTTCTTTTCCAAACTGTTCAATTTTCTGCCGCAGACTGACCAGCGAGCCAAGTGTGTCCATCAGTTCGCCATTGGCTTTCAGGATTCCTTCCACCGGGCGTAGGCGGCGCTTATAATCGCCGTTCTGATATCGTTCAATCACGATTTCATACCGCTGACGGGCGCGCTGTACTGCGCTTTCCCAGGAAATGTACAACTCGTCTGCAGCAGCACGGCCAACGGTGCGCATCCGGTTAAGGTCATTATGTAGGGCTGTCAGACAGGCGGCCAGACTGTCAGCATTTTCCTCAATCAGGAAACCATTCTGCCCATCGGTCACATCTTCAGCTGCGCAGCTGCCGCGCACCAGAACTGCAGCAAGGCTGCAGGCCGCGGCTTCGCGAACCACAAGGCCATTGGTGTCGTAGGTGGAAGGGAACAGGAACAGGTGTGCCCGGCAATACCAGGCGCGCAAGGTTTCGCGGCTGGGAATGATGCCGGTAAAGATGCATTTCTCTCCGAGGCCCAATTGTTCTGCATAGGCCTGAATTTCGGCCCGGTCTTCGCCGTCGCCGATAAACACCATGCGGAAATCCTGCCCCTGCCTATGTACCTGCTGCAGGGCATCCAGAATAATACGCTGGCCTTTATACCACAGCATGCGGCCCACAAACAGATATACCGGCAACTCTTCCGGCAGATCATAGCCTGCTGTTGCCTGCGCAATCGCCTCGTTTGATACTCGCTCGCAGGGCAGATCGACGCCGTTGGGCATTACCACGTAGTCGCC
>JAFULE010000090.1 GCA_017483235.1 Faecalibacterium sp.
GAAGTTCAGAAAGGTCAGGCCGGTAAGTACCGCCAGCACCAGATCGATCAGGCCCTTTTTGTATTCGCTCCAGGGCTTGTCAGAGGCATCGTCCAGATAGCCGCTGAGCATGGCGGCCACCAGCAGCGCCATGTAGGCAGCCAGCTCGATGCTGAAAGGCATGAACGCCAGCGACACCAGCGCCACACAGGGCACAAAGATCACGCCGGAACCGCGGGCCTTGCCCTTGGAAAGCTGACCGTTCACCGCGTACTGTCGGCCCTGATCCTGCGGCAGCTTGTCTTTCAAAAGGCGGGTCAGCAGGGTGACCAGCACAAAACAAAGCAGAAAGGCCAGCATACCCACACGGGCGCTGCCCAGCAAGGTGTTCAAATAAGCAACCATCTTTTTATCCTCACGCATTACAATATGCGGCGCACCCGGCGGGTGTGCCGCTTTTTGAAAAGTGTATCATGCACAGGCAAAAAAATCAATCGAAATCGCCTTGCTGGTATTTACAGGCGTTGCAATTGAGGCATATTGGAAAGCAGCCGCCGTTTTTCAACCCTTGCGGCTGTTTTATTATACAATTCATCTATAATTGTTGCCAATTGTGAAACTAAGTATTTCCTTTTTGTGAACACCCCTGTATAATAAGTATATATGTGATGGATTATCATCGCGAAAACAAAAAAAGGAGAAATGAAAAATGCCTAAAGCAAAAACCCTGGATGCCAAGGGCTACCGCAAGTTTGGCGCACTGGACAAGTGGGCCTACGCTGCTGGTGACTTTGGCTGCAACATGAGCTTTGCTCTGAAGAGCTACCTCATGGTTTACTGGACCCAGTACATGGGTATGACCGAAAGCCTGTACGCCCTGCTGCTGGTGGTGGTTCAGGTCTGGGACGCTGTGAACGACCCCCTGATCGGCGCCATGATCGACTCTGACCGCCGCAAGTACAAGCGCGGCAAGTTCCTGGCTTACATCTTCGTCGGCTCCATCGGCCTGATGGTTGCCGGTGCTGCCACCTTCCTGCCCTTCCCCAACGCCCCGCGGTGGGCCAAGGCTGCCCTGTATGTGGGCGGCTATGTCTTCTGGGACGCCTTCTACACCATCGCCAACGTGCCTTACTGCTCGATGCTGCCCCTGATCACCGAGGACGCCGGCGAGCGTGCTCAGCTGTCCAGCTTCCGTACCCTGGGCGCCATGATCGGCGGCATGGGTGCTGGCGTCATCATCCCCATGGTGATCTACGGCTCGGACAACAACATCCGCGGCAACCTGATGTGGATCATCGCTCTGGGCATGGGCCTGCTGGGCTTTGGCGCCTTCCAGTTCATGATTCGTGCTACCTGCATCCGTGTTGACCTGGATGTGCGCTGCAATGAGGAAAGCCAGAAGTTCGACATGCTGGTCGCCATCAAGAACTTTGCCAAGAACCGCCCCGCTGTGGGTGCCACTATGGGCGCCTGCGCCATGTTCATCAGCCAGTACGGCGCTTCTGCCGCTGTGTCGGTTCTGTTCCAGTCCTACTTCAAGAACGCCCGTATCTCCGGCCTGATGAGCATCTTTGCCATGCTGCCCATGTTCCTGTTCATGCCCTTCATCGCCAAGATCGTGCGCAAGTACGGCAAGAAGGAAGCCGCTGCCTTTGGCTCGATGTTCTCGGTCTTTGCTTACATCCTGATGCTGGTGCTGCCCATCACTCCCGACAGCAAGGGCATGCTGATGTACGTGGCCTGCAACCTGATCAACGGTCTGGGCATGGGCGTGTACACCTGCGTTTCCTACTCGATGATGGCCGACGCAATCGACTACAACGAGTGGAAGTTCGGCGTGCGTGACGAGGGCACCATCTACGCCATCCACAGCTTCTTCCGTAAGCTGGCTCAGGGCGTGTTCCCCTCCATCGGCCTGATGGTCGCCGCTGGTCTGGGCTACGTTGCTACTCTGGGCTCCAACCAGACCCCCGAGGTTGCCCTGAAGATGCGCTATCTGGTTGCTGTGATGTACCTGATCGCCGCTCTGATCCAGTTCATCTCGATCAAGTTCGTGTTCAACCTGGACAAGAAGACTCTGGCCCAGATGACCGAAGAGCTGAACGCCCGCGCCAACAAGGAGTAATTACTCCCCTTTCGGCGTAAGTGCTGAATAAGCCAACCAAGCCCCCAGCTGCAGCTGCAGCCGGGGGCTTTTCTGTATATGACACGCAAAAAAGCAGCGCCGGAAAAGGGAGGAAAACCGGCGCTGCTTTGTATGGAGAACTTCCTTAGGGGGAAGGTGGTTGGTTTGCCTGCCTTCGCTTCGGGCAATGCGAGCGCACCAAAAGGAAAGGCAGTGAAGCTGCACCTTTGCGGCGGCTGCCGCCGGTGCGGTTGGTACAGAGTTTGGTTCTGTGCCATAAGGATACTATAAACTTATGGCAGAACCTTGTAACAAATTTGAACGGCCCGCAAAAGGTGTGTGAAAAAACTGTGTCTCGCATCTGCCGCGAAGCAAAGATGCACAAAGCAGCTGCATTTTTCCGGGCAAAACCACGATTTTGTCACGGGCGGGCTTTTATTTGCCGGGCTGCGGCGGTATAGTAAAGCCAGAGATTTATTTGCTGCCAAACGGAGGAATAAATGATGGCCGATCTGAGTTTTCTTTTGCCGGATGAAGATTTTGAACAGCACCTGAACCAGACCATTCTACCCACCCTTGCCCCCTTGTGCGAGCCGCTGCCGGTGGCACTGCCGGACGGGGCTGCCCTTTCGGCACGGGTATACGCCACCCCCAACCCAAAAGCGGTGGTGTGCATCTGCCACGGCTTCAGCGAGTTTGCCGATAAGTACGCCGAGGTGTGCTATAACTTTGTCAAGGCAGGCTATGCAGTGGCCATCTGCGAGCACCGCGGCCATGGGTTTTCCACCCGCGAGGTGGAGGACCTGTACAAGGTGCATATCGACGACTACAGCGTATATGTGCGGGATTACGACTGCTTTGTCAGGCAGGTGATCCGTCGCTTCCCTGCCCTGCCCCGGCTGCTGCTGTGCCATTCGATGGGCGGCTGCATTGGTGCTTTGTATCTGGAACAGCACCCCAAAATGTTTTGCGCGGCAGTGCTTTCCAGCCCCATGCTGGAGCTGAACACCGGCAACATTGCCCCCTTTGCCGGCTGGATGTATACCCGAAAGCTGGTAAAAAAAGGGCTTGGCAAGGAATATCTGGCCCCCGACGGCAACGATTTTGATGGTATCCGCCGGTTTGAGGGCAGCAGCTGCCTGCATCAGGGCCGGTATGATGCCTGGTTTAACATGCGCCTTGCCCAGCCTATGTACCAGACCAACAGCCTTTCGGTGGGCTGGGCACTGGCCAGCCTGCAGGCCCAAAGCCGGGCGGTGCTGCGCGCCAAAAAGATCAAAACCCAGATGCTGCTGTGTCAGGCCGGGCCGGACCATCTGGTGCTGCCCCGCGGCCAGAACCGGTTTGCCGCCCGCGCCAAGGATATTCAGTTGAAAAAGTTCCCCACCGCGCGGCACGAGATTTTCAACAGTCCCCTTGCCATCCGCCGGGATTACTGGGGCACCGTGCTGGATTTTTACAGCCATGAGCTGGCACTGGCCGAAGGCGGTGCCCAATGAGCGCTGCATCTGCCCGCCTGTTTGGCGGAAAAAAGAATGATGTGGATATGACCCATGGCGGGGTGGCCGGACATTTGATTCGGTTTTCCATTCCGCTTTTGCTGGGCAATCTGTTTCAGCAACTGTACAACATGGTGGACACCTGGGTGGTGGGCAACTATGTCAGCAACGAAGCCTTTTCGGCCGTTGGTTCGGTAGGGCCGGTGATCAATATGCTCATCGGCTTTTTCATGGGCCTTTCCAGCGGCGCGGGCGTGGTCATTTCGCAATATTACGGTGCCAAACGCTACGACAAGGTACAGGCTGCGGTGCACACCTCGCTGGTGATGACCCTTGTGCTGGCGGTGGCCTTTACCTTTCTGGGGCTGGGGCTGATGCCCTATACCCTGCGGCTGATGAAAACCCCAGCCGAGGTTCTGCCCCAGTCCACCGCCTACCTGACCATCTACTTTTCCGGCATCGTGGGGCTGATGGTGTACAACATGGGCGCAGGTATTCTGCGTGCGGTGGGCGATTCGCAGCGGCCGTTCTACTTTCTGGTGGTTTCGGCAGTGCTGAACATTGTGCTGGATCTGGTGTTTGTGCTGTGCTTTGGTCTTGGAGTGCAGGGCGTAGCACTGGCCACCATTCTTTCGCAGGGCGTTTCAGCTGTGCTGGTGCTTGTGACCCTACTGCGCACCGACAGCTGTGTGCAGGTACGGCTGCGGCGGCTGCGCATTGATATCGCCATGCTGACCAAGATCGTAAAGGTGGGCATTCCCGCTGCGATCCAGATGGCGATCACCGCCTTCTCCAACATTTTTGTACAAAGCTATATCAACCATTTCGGCGCCGACTGTATGTCCGGCTGGACCGCTTATGCCAAAATCGATCAGCTGATGTTCTTGCCCATGCAGTCGCTGGCATTGGCATCAACCACCTTTGTGGGCCAGAATTTGGGCATCGGTCAGGTAGACCGCGCCAAAAAAGGGGTACGAACTGCCTGGGCCATGGCTACCGGCATGACTGCCTGCATTCTGGTGTCTGTGCTGCTTTTTGCCCCCCATCTGGTGGTGATCTTCAACAGCAAACCCGAAGTGGTGGAATATGGCACGCTGCTGCTGCGGTACATTTCCCCCTTCTATCTGCTGTGCTGCGTCAACCAGATTTACGGCGGTGCACTGCGCGGCTCGGGCAACAGCCGGGCCCCCATGGTGATCATGCTGTTCTCGTTTGTACTGTTCCGACAGATTTATCTGTTTGTAATGGCAAATTACATTTCAAATCAGATCATTCCCATTGCCATGGGATACCCGGCCGGATGGTTTTTGTGCAGCACCCTTACCTTGATTTATTATCACCGCACACCCCTGAATAAAAATCGTATCGTGGACGAACCTGCCCCCGGTACTGCATAACAGTTTTCCGCGGGCACCCGAACAGGGTGTCCGCTTTTTTGTATGGACAATCTGTTAAACTGAATGCAGCAATCCCATGCGGCATTGAAGATTTTGCCCGACAGCGGTATAATAAAAAGTACTTTCACCTCGTAATTTCAACAAAGGATGTCTGCCATGAGCCAACCACTGCAGCTGAATGTGATTGCCCGCATCCATACCGATTTTGCCACCAAGTTCGGCATTCCCCGCCAAAGCGGGCTGGTGGATGCACTGCAAGGACTGATTGTGTTTGAACCGGAATACCGCAACCCGGACGCACTGCGCGGCATCGACGGGTACAGCCACCTGTGGCTGATCTGGGAGTTCACCCAAGCCAATCTGCCCGCCGGCAAATGGAGCCCCACCGTGCGGCCGCCGCGCCTTGGCGGCAACACCCGCATGGGGGTGTTTGCCACCCGCTCGCCTTTCCGGCCCAATCGGCTGGGGCTGAGCTGTGTAAAGCTGACCGGCATCAAACAGCACCCCACCTTGGGCACCGTGCTGGAGGTGGCCGGCGCCGATCTGCTGGACGGAACCCCTATTTATGATATCAAGCCCTACCTGCCCTATGTGGACAGTCACCCCGATGCCAAAGGCGGCTTTGCCGATGCCACCCGGGATTATGCACTGAAGGTAGTATTCCCGCCCGAATGGCTGGCCATGGTACCTGCTGAAAAGCAGGCCGCATTGACTGGTGTGCTGGCCGGCGATCCCCGCCCCAGCTATCAGAATGATCCGGACCGGGTATACGGCTTTGTGTTTGCCGGATTGGAGATTCGCTTTTTTGTGGCGGAGGATACCCTGACCGTATGCGGGGTAAGCCCCGTTGCTTCCACCTCACAGGAGAATTAAGCAATGGACATCTGGAAGATTCTGGGCATTGCCGCCACCGCCGACAAAAAGGCGATTCAAACCGCTTATCGTGAAAAGCTGACCCAGACTAACCCCGAGGATAAACCCGAGGAATTTAAAGCGCTGCGCGCCGCCTACGAAAAAGCGCTGGAGCTGGCCAAGCAAGCGCCGGTACAAGGCGATGCCCCCCTGACCGAAGCCGAACGGTGGACACAAAAGCTGGATGCAATCTATAAAGATATCACCCGCCGCCGCCGCACCGAAGAATGGCATGGGCTGCTGAACGAGGATTTCTGCGTCAGCCTTGCCACCCGCGCACTGGCGCGGGACACCCTGCTGCGTTACCTGATGCAGCACTATTTTCTGCCCCGGTCGATCTGGCAGCTGCTGGACGAGCATTTCTCGCTGCGCGAAAACCGTGAGGAGCTGCTGCAGAGCTTCCCCGCTGATTTTCTGGACAATGCCGTTTACTCCGGCATTACAAACGATGCACTGCTGCCTTATGACGCCCTGCAGGGCGCACCGGGCGACGGTGTGGACGAGTTTTTGCGCGGGTATGGGCAGTTCCGCCGCAGCGCGGGGGATGTAAGCAAAATGGCCGAAGCGCTGGCCCGCATGCAGGCCAGCGAGGTGCAGCATCCTTACCTTGCGCTGTGTCTTGCCCGGCTGGAGCTTACCCGGCCCGAGCCCGACCTGCAGCAGGCCGCCGAACTGGCTGACCGGGTGCTGCAGGCCCTGCCCGAAGACCTTACCGCGCGGATGCTGGCTGCCGACTGCGCCATGCGGCGGGAAGACTGGGTGTCCGCCGACGGTATTCTGATTCAGGTGCTGGCCGACACCCCTGTCATGGCACAAGCCAAATTCAACCGCATAGAATGCCTGATCCATCTGGATCGGCTGTTCGAAGCCAAAGAGCTGTCCATTCAGCTGAACAAGGCCCTGCCTTTCAACGATGTGGTGACCAACCAGCTGCACGCCCTGAACACCCTGATCATCCCGATACGGGAGCAAACCTGGGCCAACGACCCCAGCGACAGCGACAACAGCATTGAACTGGCCTGGTGCTACCATCAGGAGGGGCGTTCGGCGGAGGCACTCAGGATTGTAAACGCCCTGCCTGCCCAGCAGATGCAGGGCAGCTATGAATACGAAAATCTGGCCGGCAAGGTACTGATGGCCAACAACCGCTTTGCCGACGCCATTCCTCACCTGAACGCGTGGGAACAGGCCATTCGCAGCCTGCCCGATACTTTGGAAAACACCGACAAACGCACCCGCCTGCCCGAGGCCATACGGCTGCAGGCTGCCATGTACGAACAGATCGGGCAGGACGAACAGGCTGGCCCGCTGCTGCAGCTGCTGGCCGAGCAGTGGCCCGAGGATGTGGGCAGTTTGCAGATGCGGGGCCAGCGGGCGCTGCGGCGGCAGGAATACA
>JAFULE010000091.1 GCA_017483235.1 Faecalibacterium sp.
GGGGTTGGAGTTGAGCAGCACCGTTTCGATGCCCTCGGCCTTCAGTGCGCGGCAGGCCTGGGTGCCCGAGTAGTCAAACTCGGCGGCCTGACCGATGATGATGGGGCCGGAACCGATGACCAGAACCTTTTTGATGCTCATATCTCTGGGCATATCAGTTGGCCTCCTTTGCGGTTTTTACGTTGTTCAGGAAGCGGTCGAAAAGGAACTCGGTTTCTTTGGGGCCGCCGTTTGCTTCGGGGTTGAACTGCACGGTAAAGCAGTTCCAGTTTTTGTACTGGATGCCCTCACAGGTGCCGTCGTTGGCATTCTTCTGGGCCACCACACCCACCAGATCGGGCATGGCCTCGCTGGCAACGGCATGGCCGTGGCCCTGCGCGGTGATGTAGGTGCGGCCGCTTTCCAGATCGGTGACCGGCTGGTTGGCACCGTGATGGCCATGCTTCATCTTAAAGATGGGCAGGCCGGCGGCGGCGGCCACCACCAGATGGCCCAGGCCGATGCCAAAGCAGGGCAGGCCGGTTTCCAGCACGGCCTTCACCGCGGCCACTACGCCGGGGATCTCATCCGGCGCACCGGGGCCGGCCGAGATCAGCAGGCCGTCGGCGGCAAGGGCTTTGATGGCTTCGGCAGAGGTAAAGGCGGGCAGCACGGTCACCTTGCAGCCGCGCTTGACAAGGCAGCGGATGGTGTTGCGCTTGGTGCCCAGATCCAGCAGGGCAATGTGGGGCGCACCGGCCTCGTTGAACACCTTGGCTTCCTTGGCGGTAACCTCGGCCACCGCACCGGCGCCGGTCCATGCGTTCATCTTTTCCACCAGAGCGGCCTTGCCCTCGTCGGTACCCGGGTCGTATTCGGTGGTGATGACGCCCTTCATGGTGCCCTCTTCACGCAGAATGCGGGTCAGATGGCGGGTGTCGATGCCCTCAATGCCCACCACGCCGTGGGCGTTCATAAAGTCGATGGCGCTGTACTGGCAGCGGAAGTTGGACGGGGTGGTGCAGACCTGACGGGCGATCAGGCCGGCGGCCCACACCTTGTCAGATTCCATGTCCTCGTCGTTCATGCCGTAGTTGCCCACCATGGGGTAGGTGTGGTTGATCAGCGCACCGTAGCTGGCGGGATCGGTCAAACCTTCCTGAAAGCCGACGGTGCCGGTGGAAAAGCAGACCTCGCCCACCGCAGTGCCTGCAGCGCCCACCGATTTTCCGGCGAACACCATACCGTTTGCAAGCAGCAGATATGCGTTCATGTGAAACACCTCTCTATTTGGGAATCGCCCGCACGGGGCGGGCGGCGGAACCGGGAACAGGGGCTGCTTACAGGGTCTGCTTGGCTTCCTGCTTCATCTTACGGCTGCCCAAGTGCACCAGAGGCAGCTTGCCTTCTTTGCAGATGGGGCACTCTTCGGGCAGGTAGTTGGGCAGGTCCAGCTTGGCGGCGCTGGCCAGAATGGGAATGGGAGACGGAGCTTCGGCCTTGGTGCGGTCCACCACGCAGACGATGCCCAGGCACTCGCCGCCGTGCTCTTCAATGACACGCTTGGTCTCCAGGCTGGAGATGCCGGTGGTAACCACGTCCTCGGCGATGACGCACTTTTCGCCGGGGTTGATGGCAAAGCGCTTCAGGCTCATCACGTTGTCGATGCGCTCGGTGAAGATGGCGCGCTTGCCGGTCTGGCGGCCCAGCTCGTAGGCATAAACGATGCCGCCCATGGCGGGGCCGACGATCACGTCAACGCCCAGCTCGATCAGCTTTTCGGCCACAGGCTTCATGGCCTCGGCGCACTTGTCGGGGTGCTGCTGCAGGTAAGCCATCTGGCAGTAAGCAGAGGAATGGCGGCCGGAGGACAGCAGGAAGTGGCCTTCGAGGAAGGCGTCGCAGCTTTTCAGGATATTGATAACATCGCTCATGGTCGTAGCTCCTTTTTATGATTTGTGTGATGGCGGTTTGCCTGTTTTTCCACTTTTTATAGTAACACGCGAACCGCGGTTTTACAATTTCCCGCGGGCAATTTCGGCCAATTTTTCAGTTTGAAAAAAGGCCGTCGTTTGCTTTTGTGAATTGTGCGAAAAAGTATGATTTTTTTAGAAAATCACTGTGCCTTATCGGGCGCAGCCGCGGATCTCGTCCAGCGTTTTGACCCCGTTGCGGTCCATCCATTCGGCCATTTCTTCGGCCACGGTCTGCATGGCGCGGGGGTTGGCAAAGCTGGCCGCGCCAACCTGCACCGCCTGTGCGCCGGCCATGATGAACTCCAGCGCGTCGCGGCCGGTGGCAATGCCGCCCAGGCCCACCACAGGGATGTTCACCGCGCCCACCGCCTGCCATACCATGCGCAGGGCAATGGGGCGCACCGCCGGGCCGCTCAGGCCCGCGAAGATGTTGTTGAACACCGGCTTGCGCTTTTCCAGATCAATGGCGCAGGCCTGGAAGGTGTTGGTCAGGCTGATGGCGTCGGCACCGGCAGCTTCCACCGCCTTGCACATCTCGGCGATGTTCTCTGCCTGGGGGCTCAGCTTGACCATCAGGGGTTTGGTGCACACCTTGCGCACCATGCCGGTGACGATGCCGGCGGCCTCGGCCTTGACGCCGTAGGCCATGCCGCCCTCCTTGACGTTGGGGCAGCTGATGTTCAGTTCGATCACATCCACCGCGCTATTGCTCAGCAGCTCGGCACCGGCAATATACTCTTCCTCGCTGTGGCCGCCCAGATTGGCAATGACCAAAGTGCCGTACTTCTTCTTCAGCTCCAGCATCTCCTGCAGCTCCACATCAATGAAGTGCTGCACGCCGGGGTTCTGCAGGCCGATCGAGTTGATCAGGCCGGAGGGGGTCTCCCACAGACGCTCGCCCAGATTGCCGTACTGGCCGTACAGGGTCAGGCCCTTGCCGCTGATGCCGCCGATCTTGTTAAAATCGCACAGGGTCTCGTACTCGACGCCGTAGCCGGCAGTGCCCGAAGCGCCGATGACCGGGCTGTTCATGGGAAAGCCCAGAAGGTTGGTTCTCAAATCAGCCATTACAGCACCTCCGAAGCTTCAAATACCGGGCCGTGCTTGCACACGCTTTTGCCCTCGCCGCTGCTCGTTTTGCAGGTGCAGCCAAGGCAGGCACCGATGCCGCAGGCCATCTTGCTTTCCAAACTGGCGTAGCACATCACGCCCTTTTCGGCGCAGGCCTTGTACACGTTCTTCATCATAATGTGGGGGCCGCAGGTCAGCACCACATCGTAATCGGCGGGGTCATACAGCTGGGTGACAAAGCCGTGGAAGCCGTAGCGGCCGCTGTCGGTGGCCACCTTGACCAGCTTTGCCACATCCTTGTACTCCTCCATGCAATAGGGGGTATCGGCAAAGCCGAAGAACACATCCGGCTTTTTGCCGGCGTCGTTCAGCTCGCGCACCAGCTGGTACAGCGGGGCGGTGCCGATGCCGCCGCCCACCACCGCAATGCGGTCGTACCGGGCAGCCAGAGCGGCCACGTCAAAGCCGTTGCCCATGGGGCCGGTCAGCTGGAAGGTCTGGCCGATCTCCAGCTTTGCGATCTTTTCGGTGCCCTGCCCGCGCACCTGATACAGAAACTCTACCGTGCGGGCATCGGCGTCCCACTTGTGCACACTGATGGGGCGGCTGAGGAAGGGCGCTTCGTCGGCGCCCCAGGCGCGCAGGATGTAGAACTGGCCTGCGTGGGGGGCAGGCAGCTCGGCGGGCCATGCGGCGGTCAGCAGCCGGATGCCGGGAATGATCTCGGCATGGGCCACCGCCAAAGCATTACAGCAGGCTGCACTCATAGCCGATGGCCTCCTTCATGTTGATGCACTCGTTGCGGGCAGCCTCGTCGAAGGCAACGCCGGGCTGCTTTTTGTAGGCCAGCAGCACCGCGCGGCTGCTGTTTACCACGCCGCCGTTGCCCTTGTGCAGGTACTGGGCAATGTCGGCAGCCTTGCCGCCCTGTGCGCCGTAGCCGGGGATGAGGAAGAAGCTGTCGCCGTACTTGGCGCGGATCTCTTTGGCTTCCTCGATGTGGGTGCCGCCGATGACCAGACCGATGGAGGAGTAGCCGCGCTCGCCCATGTAGCCCTTGCCCATGGCGTTCAGCTTGTCGCCCACCAGATCGTACACGTGACGGCCGTCGGCCAGCTTTTCGTACTCAAAGTCTTTGGCGCCGCCGTTGGAGGTGCGGCACAGCACGAACATACCCTTGCCCTGCTTTTCGGCGTAGGGCAGGTAGGGGCTGATGGAGTCCAGACCCATGTAGGGGGCCAGAGTGACAAAGTCGGCCTCGAACTCGCCGGTAAAGTGGGCGATGGCGTACATTTCGGCGGTCTTGGCAATGTCGCCGCGCTTGATGTCGGCAATGACCGGCACGCCGGCTTCGCGCACCATCTTCAGGGTTTCGGCATAGGCGCGCATGCCGTCCATGCCCAGAGATTCGTAGTAAGCGATCTGTACCTTGTAGCAGCCGGCCACATCCTTGGTGGCTTCCAGCACGGCCTTGTTGAACCGGACGATGTTTTCGCCGGCGGTCAGGGCAGCATCGGCAAAGCCCTCAGGCAGGTAGGAGAAGTCGGTGTCCAGACCCACGCAAACGGGGCCGCGGGCGGCAACTGCGTCGTAGAGCTTGTCCATATTGGTGATCATAGTAGTGTTCCTCCTGTTACTGTTTGTATATAGTGAAAAATATTTTACAGCTCGTTTATCAAAAACCGGAGCGTTACGCCGGTTCAAGCCTTATTCGGCGATGTAGGTGACCTTGCCGCCCTTGACCGTCATGCAGACCTTGCCGTACAGCTGGGCGCCGTCGAAGGGGGTGTTGTTGCTCTTGGAGTGCAGCTTGTCCTTGTCCACCGTGTAGGGGGTGTCAAGGTCTACCAGAACAAAGTCGGCCTCGTAGCCCGCGGTGATGCGGCCCTTTTTCTCCAGCCCCAGAATGGCGGCGGGGTTTTCGCTCATCAGCCGGCTGAGCAGGCTCAGCGGCAGGCCGCGCTGCTTGCACAGCTTGGTGTAGCACACGCCGAAGGCGGTCTCGCTGCCCACCATGCCGGCGGCGCCCTTTGCCTTGTCCTCGGCTGAGTGGGGGGCATGGTCGGTGCCGATGGCATCCACCACACCGGTCTGGATGGCTTCGATCAGGGCCTCCACATCATCGGCGGTGCGGATGGGCGGGTTGACCCGGTAGTTGCAGGTGGAATCGTCGAACCACAGGTGGTGGGGGGTCACCTCGCAGGTGACCGGCACGCCCCGCCATTTGGCGTTGGCGATGGCCTCGATGCTGCCCCGGGTGGACACATGGCACATATGCAGCCGGGTCTGGTAGTATTCCGACAGGTACAGGTTGCGCACCGTTTCGATATCCTCGGCCAGGCGATAGTCCCACGGGGAGATGTCCATATCCTCGGCGTGGCTCATCACGGTGATGCCGCGCTGGTGGCACAGGGCGAACACCTTGGCCATCACATCGGTGCTCTGCACACCCTTGCCGTCCTCGGTGACGAATTTGATCCACTCGGGCAGGGTCTTCAGGTGGTCGAAGTTTTTGCCGTCAAAATCCTTGGTGATGGAAACGGTCTGGTTGACGTCGCACAGGCCGATCTTGGCCGCCATCTTCTGGTTCCAGTCGGCGATTTTCGGATCGCTGCAGACCGGCTTCGTGTTGGGCATCAGGTTGACGAAGGTGTAGCCGCCCGCGGCTGCCGCCTTGCTGCCGGAGCCGATGTCCTCTTTATAGGTAAAGCCCGGATAACGCCAGTGGCAGTGCAGGTCGATGAAGGCCGGCAGCACGGTCAGCCCCTGTGCATCCACCTCGCCCCCACCTACAAGGGTGCAGTCAAGGTACTCATTCAGCCGCTGCCCAATGGCGGTGATCTTGCCGTCGTCCAGCAGCAGATCTACCTTGGTGCCGTCCGGCAGCTTTGCATTGGTGACCAGATGCACCTCGTTGCCGTAAGCAGGATTTCTCCGAAAAAACATCTAATACCTCCTCTGTTACGGAATGAAAGACAGCCCGGCTGCGCCGCAGCTGCCCAAATTATTCTATTGTATATCTTACCATATTTGCCATCCCTTTTGGAACGGCAAACAGCAAATTTGCCCGAAATTTGGGCAAAAAAAAACTTTTCCCAAAATGGGAAAAGTCAAAAGCAAATACAAACGGAAACGCCAACCCCATCGGCACGGGTGTGCATCTTCTGTTTTGCGGCAAAGCGGCAAAGCATGGCGGGCGGTTCCTTTCCAAATTTTATCCGGGGTATTGTAACACAGCACCGGCGGCTTGTCAACGTATGGCCGCACCAAAGCTTCTGCCCTGCTTTGTGGCTCTTTTTGGCATTTTCCACATGCAGGCTGTGGTTTCTGATCGACAAGGCGCCCCATCTTTGACCTGCCGGCCGGCCGCTTCCCCCTCGACAAGACAGCGGCACTGTGCTACAATAAAGTCTATTCCACGCTGCGCGCCGCGCAGAACGCAAAAGGGGGAACCACCCATGGGCCTGCTACGGGATGCCCGCAACATTCAAACCAAAGACCCAGCCGCCCGCAGCCTGCTGGAGGTTGTGCTGCTGTACCCGGGCTTTCATATTTTGGTATTTCACCGCATTGCACACTGGCTGTTCCGGCACAAATTGCTGTTTCTGGCCCGGTGGGTCAGCCAGACCGGGCGCTTTTGCACCGGCATCGAGATCCACCCCGGCGCCACCATCGGCGATTGCCTGTTCATCGACCACGGCATGGGCATTGTGTTTGGCGAAACCTGTGAGATCGGCGACAACTGCACCATCTACCATGGGGTAACCTTAGGCGGCACCGGCAAGGACACCGGCAAGCGCCACCCCACATTGGGCAACAACGTGCTGATCGGCGCGGGCACCAAGGTGCTGGGCCCGGTGTATATCGGCGACAATGTGCGTGTGGGTGCAGGCAGCGTGGTGCTGCAAAACCTGCCCGCCAACAGCACCGCAGTGGGTGTGCCCGCCGAGGTGGTGCGCATCAACAACAAGGCCGTGAACCCCGCCGACGATCTGGACCAGCAGGATTTGCCGGATATCGTGGCCATGCGGCTTGCCGCGCTGGAAAAGCGGATCGGCCAGCTGGAAGCTGCCGCACAGGGCGACACCCCGCCCAGCCCGCAGCAGCTGGGGCTGGAATAAGAGACAGAAAGAACCCCCGCCGCACAGAAGTGCTTCTGTGCGGCGGGGGCTTTGTTTTATTTGGTTTGGGCTTTGTGCAGCCAGTCCTCTACCGGCAGCTGGGCCAGCACCACCGCGCCGAACATCAGCGCACAGCCGGCCAGCTCGCCGCTGGTGAGCCGGTCCTGCAAAAACAGCCAGCTGAACAGGGCGCAGAACACGCTTTCCAAACTCATGGCAAGGCTGGCAAGGGCGGGGTTCAGGTCCTTCTGGCCCACGATCTGCAGGGTAAAGCCCACGCCGGACGAGATGACACCGCAGAACAGCAGGGTGGGCAGATTGGCCAGCACCACCGGCAGGGTGGGCTGCTCGAACAGCAGCATACCGGCCGTGGCCCAGCAGCCCATGGTAACAAACTGGGCAAGGCTGAGCTGGATGCCGCTGCAGTGGGGCGACCAGCGGTTGACCGTAAGCACCTGCACCGCAAACACCACACCGGCGGCGATCATCATCAGGTCGCTGCGGTCAAAGCCGCCGAGGGTGCCGCCCGAAAGCAGATACATGCCCCCCGCCGAAAGCGCCACGCACAGCCAGATGCGCCGGGGCGCGCGCCGCCCCACAAACAGCCCCAGAATCGGCACAAATACCACATACAGCGCGTTGAGAAACCCCGCCTTGGAGGGGGACGAACAGATGACCACACCCACCCGGTGGATGATGGAATAGGCAAACAGGGCAC
>JAFULE010000009.1 GCA_017483235.1 Faecalibacterium sp.
ATCCTGCATGGTGTTATCCACCGCATGGCCCATGTGCAGCTGACCGGTAACGTTGGGCGGCGGCATAACGATGGTGTAGGGCTTCTTTTCGGGGTTGGGCTCGGCATGGAAATAATTGCCGGCCTGCCAGAAGTCGTAGATGCGGTCTTCGACTTGACTGGGATCGTACTGTTTTGCCAGTTCTTTCATTGGTGTTTGCTCCTTTCGACGTTGTGCGGGGCAACAAAAAAGCCGCCCCACGGACAGAATTCCATGGGACGGCTGTACATTGTACTGTAAACCGCGGTACCACCCAAATTGCGCACCCACAGGATGCGCCCCTTGACTGCCCCGGTAACGTGGGGCAAACCCGAAAGCGGCTACTGACCACAAAGGGTTCACCGCTTCTGCTCAAAAGCGACAGCGCAAAGGCTTCTTTACCGGGCTTTCACCTGCCCCCGGCTCTCTGGAAAGAAACGAATTTCGCGCACTCTTTCTCAACGCATTTTACGATACAAGAAATTGTAGCGTTTTTTGAGCGGAATGTCAAGTGCCGGGGTGTGACAGGCCGTTCATTCCACCGCAAAGCCGCACTGCCAGCTGCCCAAAATCGGCAGAGGCTGATCGGCCTTGGCGCTGCCGATAAACTCGGTCAGCTGCAGGGTATACTGCCCGGCGGCAAGGTGGGCGGCAGCACCGGGCAGAACCAGCTGCACCTGCCCGCTTTGCACGGCAGCCGCTTCGCTTTTTTCACCTTCGGCCACTACGCTGCCGGCAGCATCCAGCACCTGATACTTACCGGCGGCAAACTGTTCCAAGAAAGCATACGGGGCTTCGTCCGGCATTTCAAAATGAACATCA
The DNA here is from genome assembly GCA_017483235.1 of Faecalibacterium sp. Lineage (GTDB taxonomy): Bacteria > Bacillota > Clostridia > Oscillospirales > Ruminococcaceae > Faecalibacterium. The sequence goes on from JAFULE010000009.1 coordinate 841, forward strand.
ACCACCAGATCCTGCCCCTGCACGGCAGCCGTCAGGGCCAGCTCATCAGGTTGGGCGTGATATTCGGTGCCGGTCACCGCACCGTCCCAGCGGGTAACATCAGCAAAAAAGCCTTTGATCGGCCCGGCCAGCGCACTGCCTGCCAGTGCCAGAGTGCACACTGCGGCAGCAAACACAGCAAACGCCCGCTTGGGCAGACGGAACTTGACAGCGTTGTTGGGTTCGGTATATTTCATTTTTTTCTTCTCCATTTCCTGTTGTGCGGTTTTGATCCCCTGCACACACCGGGCGTGCAGCTGCGGCGGCAGGGGGATCTCGTTCAGTTTTTTCTGCAGCGGGTCATTCATACCAGTCATTCTCCTTTGCTTTGGCATTCAGTTTTTTCAGGGCTCGGTAATGCAGCGTTTTTACGGTGCCTTGCGGCAGCTGCATCTGCTGTGCAATCTGCGCAAACGAAAGATCTGCCGAATAGCGCAGCACCAGAACAGTTTTTTGCTGCGGGGTAAGACAGGTCAGCAACTGCTGCAGGGTAAGCTTTTGCAGGATGGCCTGCTCCGGCTGTTCGGTCATGGGTTTCTGTGCAGGCTGTTCCTCCAACGGCAGCAGCCTTTGCCGTTGCCGCAGAAGATCCAGTGCACAGTGCACCGCAATGCTGACCAGCCAGGTTTTAAAATATTCCGGCTGTCGCACCGCACCGATTTTCAGAAATGCCCGGTACGCGGTCTCCTGCACCACATCCAGCGCGTCCGCTTCGTTTTTGGTGTACAGGAAGGCCACACGATACAGCTGCGCTTCATGGGGCAAAAACAGCTGCTCAAAGGCAGCGGCATCGCCCCTTTGGGCTTTTTCCAGCAAGGGTTTCATGTTGTGATCACATCCTTGTTTGTTGACTTGCTGCACCCTTTAGACGAACGGGAAGGGATGTTTGGTTTCACCTCGACCGGATATTTTTCGAAAGATCTTTTTCAACTGCTTGATTGGTCAGAGCCGCCCTTTTATAATGAAACCGAACTATATTTTATCTTGGAGGGCTTCATGCTTCTTACCACCGCCCGGCTGACCCTTGCCCCACAGGGGCCGCAGCTGCTGCACACCGCCCACCGCTATTGCACCGACCCCGAAACCACCCGGTATATGTTCCACCTGCCCAACGAAACCGAAGCCGAAACCCTGCAGGCACTGCTGGCCGCCCAGCAGGAATGGGAAACACCCCACCCGCAGCGGTTTGAGTTTGCGGTTTTTCGGGCCGGGGGGCACATTGGCGCGGTAAGCGTAGCGCGTGACGGCGAACTGGGCTACATTCTGGATAAATACCACTGGGGCCAAGGCTATGCCGCCGAGGCCGCCCGCGCCGTGCTGGACTGGTGCCGCACCACGCAGGGTATGACCGAATTTATGGCCCACTGCGATGCAGAAAATCATGCTTCCCGCCGGGTGCTGGAAAAACTGGGTTTTGTTTTTACCGAACAATACGGCGGCCGCCGAAACCGCGGCAGCACCGAAGACCGGCAGGAATGCCTGTACACACTCGCCTGTTCCGAGTAATTGTATAAAAAAGCAGCGGCCGCGCCCCTAATCTGGGGCGCGGCCGCCTGATTTTATTTGCTGAGCTGTTTTGTCAGTTCCGTCACCTTGGCGCAGCGGGCCAGCACGGTGCCGTAATTTTGCGGCAAATGGGGGAACATGCACTGCGAACAATCCTTGGTGCCATTGGGCAGCATGATGAAATTGCCGCCGCAGCCGCTGCCCAGCGGGTACAGCGGGCAGTAGCAGAACAGACAGTTGAAGTTTTGCGGGTCGGCGCCGGGGTGACAGGGAAAAAACTCACACGCCCGGTTTGTGTAAAACGCATAGTGTTTGCCCTGCCAGTCCATCTGCATGGTGCACTCCCCTTTCCTGTTTCAATAGCCCTTACACACATTCACCCATGCTGCCGGCTTTGCGTACTGTTCCAGCTCGGGGATGGTCAGTTCGATGGCGCTGTTGGAGCTGCCGCAGGCCGGATACACCGTTTCGAACCGCTTGAGGGATTCGTCCAGATACACCTGCACGCCGGGGTTGACCGCAAAGGGGCACACCCCGCCCACCGCATGGCCGATCAACGGCTCGGCCTCGTCGTAGGCCAGCATTTTGGCCTTGGTATGGAACTGCGCCTTATATTTGGCGTTGTCGATTTTGGCGTCGCCGGCGGCCACGATCAGTACCACCGCATCGCCCACATGGAAAGAAAGGGTTTTGGCAATGCGGCAGCCCTCGCAGTGCAGCGCCTGTGCCGCCAGTTCCACCGTAGCGCTGGACACCTCAAACTCCAGCACCCGGTGTTCGATGCCAAAGCCCTTAAAATATTCCCGTACCTTCTGAATGGACATGGTTGTTGTTCCCTCTCTGTTTTTGCCTCAGCGGGCAAAGTATTCCTTGGCGATATCCGCCGCCTGCTTGGCGTCCTTGGCGTAGTAGTCGGCGCCGATGGTTTTGGCATACTCGGGGGTAAGCACCGCGCCGCCCACCATCACCGCCACGCCGGGGCATTCGCGGTGCAGCAGGGCAATGGTTTCTTCCATGGCGCCAAGGGTGGTGGTCATCAGGGCCGAAAGCCCCACCAGAGCTGCACCGGTGCGTTGTACCGCCTCCACTACCGCCTGCGCAGGTACGTCTTTCCCCAGATCGGTGACACGGTAGCCGTAGTTTTCCAGAATGACCTTGACAATGTTTTTGCCGATGTCGTGCACGTCCCCCTTGACGGTGGCCATAACGATGCGGCCCTTTTCGGCCTGTTCGGTGCCGGTTTGGGCCACTGCGTCCCGGATAACCTCAAAGGCCCCCTGTGCGGCAGCGGCGGCCTGCAGCAGCTGGGGCAAAAACAGGGTGCCCTTTTCGTAGCCGCTGCCCACCGCGTCCAGCGCGGGGATCAGCCCTTCGTCCACCACCTGCAACGGCTGCTTTGTCTGCAGCAGGGTGCTGACGGCGGCCACCGTATCGGCCCGCAAGCCCTTGCGCACCGCATTGATCAGGGTGGCATACTCGCCGACTGCTTCGCCGGCACAAGCGCCCCCGACCTGCCCGGCGGCAGGCGCCGCGGCGGCCACAGGAGTATAGCCGGCATATTTTGCAATGTAGCGTACACTTTGCTTATCGCGGGCGGTCAGCACATCAAAAGCGGCGGCCGCAGCCATCATCTCCTCGCTGGAGGGGTTGATGATAGCAAGGTCCAGCCCGGCGCCCATGGCAAGGGTAAAGAAGGCGGTGTTCAAAAACGGGCGGCAGGGCAGCCCGAAGCTGATGTTTGACACACCCAATACGGTGCGCACCCCCAGCTCGTTTTTGCAGCGATGCAGCGCCTTTAAGGTTTCGACCACCGCCTGCTGCTGGGCGCTGGCGGTCAGGGTAAGGCAATCGATGTAGACATCCTCGGGGGCGATGCCGGCGGCAAGGGCGGCATTGCGGATCCGCTCGGCAATGGCAAACCGGCCCTCGGCGCTTTCAGGGATGCCGTGTTCGTCCAGCGTCAGACCCACCACTGCTGCGCCATACTTTTTGCACAGGGGCAGAATGGCATCCAGCACCGCCTGCTCACCGTTGACCGAATTGACGATGGGCTTGCCGTTGTACACCCGCAGGCCGCGTTCCAGCGCGGCGGGGTTGGTAGAATCCAGCTGCAAGGGCAGATCACACACGCTTTGAATGGCCCGGACCGCCGCTTCCATCAGGTCAGGTTCGTTTACACCGGGGGCGCCCACGTTCACATCCAGCACTGCAGCGCCCGCATCAGCCTGCTGCACCGCCAGCGCAAGAATATGGTCCATATCCCCTTCGCGCAGCGCCTGCTGCAGCCGTTTTTTGCCGGTGGGGTTGATCCGCTCGCCCACCACGGTCACACCGTCCACCGTAACACAGCGCACCGGGCTGCACAGCACACTTTGTGCCGGTGCTTTCTTTTCAGGGCGGCCGGGTACACAGCCCTCGAACACCTTGTTCAGGGCGGCAATGAACTGAGGTGTGGTGCCGCAGCAGCCGCCTGCGGCAAACAGGCCAAGGCTGCGGTAAGGCTTCATCTGGAGGGCAAAGCTCTGGGGGCCGATGTCGTAGCCCGAGCCATCGGCCCGGGGCAGGCCCGCGTTGGGCTTGACAAAAATGGGAAAATCGGCCGGCAAAGCGTCGGCCAGCCGCTGGGCCAGCGGGTAAATTTCGGCCGGGCCAAGGCTGCAGTTGAAGCCGATGGCATCAGCACCAAGGCCCCGGGCAGTGGCGGCAAAGCTTTCGACTGTGCAGCCGGTAAAGGTGCGGCCAGTGGGCTCGAAGCTCATGCTGGCCAGCACCGGCAGGCTGCAGTTTTCTTTTACTGCCAGCAGGGCCGCTTTCAGCTCGTACAGATCGGTAAAGGTTTCGAGAAAGACAAGGTCGGCATCGGCTGCACCGGCCCGCACGATGCGGGCAAACTCGGCCACCGCCTGCTCCAGCGTCAGGGTTCCGGCAGGCTCCAGCAGTTCGCCCAGCGGGCCGATATCCAGCGCCACCAGTGCCCCGGCATCGGCGCAGGCGCGGCGCGCATTGGCAACCGCGGCGGGAACCACCTGCTCGACAGTATAACCGCTGCCGGCCAGCTTTTTAGCCGATGCGCCAAAGGTATTGGTATTGATGATGCGGCTGCCGGCCTTGACATATTGGGCATGAATGCTTTCGATCAGCTGGGGCTGGGTCAGGTTGAGCAGCTCGGGCTTTTCGCCCGCGGCAAGGCCCGCCGCCTGCAGCATGGTGCCCATGCCGCCGTCCAGAAGGATGGTATTGGGCTGGGTAAACAGTTCACAGATCTGCACAGGTATTCCCCCTTTTGCGTAATTCGCAGGTATGGCGCAGCGCACAAGCTGCGCAGCCGGCCCGGTAACCGGAAACCGGCGTGTTGCTTACGCCCAGCAGGGCGGTGATGCTTTTGCGGGGCAGCAGAAGATCCGCATCACTGACCGACACCCCAAGAAGACGCGGGGTATCCAAAAGGCTGCAGAATTTCTGCTGCACGGCCAGCGGCCAGTCGCCGTAGCCCGGCGAATACCGCCCGGTCAGATGCAGCCCTCGGGCAGCGAACTCAGCCCGCAGGGCCGCTTCGGCGGCATCGGCGGCGGCTTCGGCCAGCGCACTGGCTGCCGCATCGGCAGCGGCAAGGCGGGCCACATTCCCCACACCGGCGCGGCGGATGGCCGCATCGGCCTGCGGGCCAAGGGTGACCGCCAGCAGCACGCCGTGGGTGCAGCCGTTCAGATGGCGCAGAATATCGGTGCCCTGCAAAAGGCCCGTGTCGTCCAGCGCAGCCACCGGCAGCGATGCCCAGGCCATGCGTGGCATGGCGGCCTGCTGCAGCGCCGGGGTTACCGCCTGCAGCAGCGCAGCGGTTTGCGCATCCAAAGGCAAAGCCGCGCCCAACCGGCGGGCCGCTTCCTCCATGGGAAGTTCAAGGGCCGGCAGCGTTTGGGCGCGGGGACGGTCACAGAAGATCACGGATTCCATCGTACACCTTCTGTGCTACTTCAAAATTGTTCATGGCGTACAGGTGCACGCCGTCGGCCCCGCCTTCGATCAGATCCCGCAGCTGGCGCACCGCATAGTCGATGCCGGCGTCGAACAGGGCGCGGTCATCGTCCTGATACCGGGCGATCATCTTGGTAAAGTCGGCGGGCAGGCTGGCAGCCGACAGGGCCACCGTGCGCTCGATCTGGCTTTTTTTGACAATGGGCATCACACCCGCCGACACCGGCAGGGTCAGCCCGGCCTTGCGGGCACGGTTGAGAAAACGATAGTACTGGTAGTTGTCGAAGAACAACTGGGTGATGAAATGATCGGCACCAGCCTCGGCCTTGCGCTTCAGGCCTTCCAGATCGGCCTGTACGGTGGGGCTTTCGGGGTGGCCTTCGGGATAACAGGCACCCGAAATGCCAAAACCGGGCTGTTTGTAACGGATGAAGGCGGCCAGATCGCTGGCGTGCACAAAATGAGGGCTGGCCGGGCGCAATGGGGTCACATCACCCCGCAGGGCCAGCACATTACAGATGTCGTTTTTTGCCAGCGCGGCAAGGTCGGCGGTCATTTTTGCTTCGTCCGAGCCCATGCACACAAAGTGGGCCAGCGGCTCGACCTGCAGCTCGTGCTTCAGAAAAGCGGCAATTTCCACCGTAGAAACACCCCCGGCCGAGCCACCCGCGCCGTAGGTAACACTGATGAAATCGGGCTGCAGGGTGGCCATCTGCCGCAGGGTAGCCTGCATTTTGGGATAGTTTTCGGCCACCTTGGGCGGGAAGCATTCAATGGAAAACACGCAGGGCTTTGTTTTGAACAGTTCGCTCAGTTTCATTCAACATCCCTCATTTTTCTGATTATGCGTTGCCGCACAGGCGGCGGATGTATCGTTTTTGTTCAAAAGGCGGGTCATTTTCCGCTGTAAAGCAGCCCGCCTTTGCGCAGTACAGTCCGGCGCTTCACGCCAGCCTTCGGCGGTGCTAAACACAAAAACAGTGCCGTCCGCCGGGCGAACACCCCCCAAATCGGCAGCCGGTACCAAAACCACTGCCGGGGTGTCGGTTTGCAGCTGCTGCAGAACGGCCGTTTCGTTTTCGATGCGGTCAAGGGAATAATATCCGGGGCGGATCACGACGCATTCGCCTCCTTCGCAGGGTAAACCTGCAGGCCATTCTCCGTGCTGTGGCTGACCACCACACTGCCGTTCTGATCGGTGCGGTACACCCTGGCCCCAACCGCCTCGTAATTTCTGAGCGGCGCGGCATGGGGATGACCGTAGCTGTTGTCCAGCCCGCAGCTGACCACCACCACGTCGGGATGCAGCAAGGCCAGCAGCGGCAGACTGTTGCTGGTATCGGAGCCGTGATGCCCCGCCTTGAACACGGTGCAGGCAAGGCTGCGGCCCTTCAGCAGCAGGGCGTTTTCCACTTCCTGCTCGGCATCGCCGGTATCCACAAAGGAAAACTCGCCTGCGGCAAAGCGGGTACACAGCGAAATGTTGTTGTAATCTTCACTTTCCGCAATGCCGGTGGACAGCACGGTCAGGG
>JAFULE010000092.1 GCA_017483235.1 Faecalibacterium sp.
ATGTATAAGCCCTATGGCATCATTCCCCCCATCATCACCCCGTTTGATGAGGCGGGCCATATCGACTTAGCAGCCCTTGCAAAAATGGCAGTGCATCTGGTGGACAACGGCGTGCACGGCCTGTTCCCCTTCGGCACCACCGGCGAATTCTACGCGGTGGGTGACGAAGAGTACATTGCCGCGCTGAAGACGGTAAAAGAAGCGGTGGCGGGCAAGACCGACCGCTACGGCAAGCCCATCCAGCTGCTGGCAGGCTGCAGCCACATCACCACCCGCGAGGTGGTGCGCCTGATCAAGCTGGTGGAAGGTGTTGGCGGCTACGACGCGATCAGCGTGCTGACCCCGATGTTTGTCAGCCAGACGCAGGACGAGCTGTACGACTACTTCAAGACCATCGCTGACAGCACCAGCATGCCCATTCTGATGTACAACAACCCCCCCAAGACCGGCGTGAACATCACCCCGGCCACCGCCGCCCGTCTGGCCCACGACTGCCCGAACATCATCGGCGTGAAGGATTCCAGCGGCGACATGACCAACTGCGAGGAATACCTGCGGCTGACCATGGACGTGCGGGATAAGTTCAATGTGATGATGGGCCGCGACACCATCATCTATGCGGCCCTGCACTACGGCGCCACCGGCGCTGTGGCCAGCTGCGCCAACGTGGCCCCCCGCATCACCGCCGACATCTACGATTGCTATGTGGCCGGCGATTACGAGGGTGCACTGGCAGCCCAGTACAAGCTGGCACCGCTGCGCATTGCCACCAACATGGGCACCTTCCCTGCCGCCATCAAGGAGGGTCTGGTGCAGCAGGGCATCCCTGTAGGCAAGTGCCTGGAGCCCATTGCCGAAATGAAACCCGAACAGAAGGCCGCCCTGCGCAAGGTGCTGGTGGGCATGGGCCTTGTGAAGGAATAAGAGAAGCGAACGAACAGAACAAGAGGAGGAAACGAGAATGAATGCAATTCCTACCGTAGCAAAGCTGGAAGTATATCCCGTAGCAGGCACCGACTGCATGGAGCTGAACCTGTCGGGCGCACATGCCCCCTACTTTACCCGCAACGTGGTGATTCTGACCGACTCCAACGGTGTTGAGGGCGTGGGCGAAGTGCCGGGCGGCAAAAAGATCACCGACGCCATCGAGGCGGTGAAGGATCTGGTGATCGGCACCAGCATTGCCGACTACAAGCAGACCCTGAACAAGGTGCGTGCCTGGCTGAACGCCAACATTAAGGACGACGTGCGCGGCCTGCAGACCTTTGACCTGCGCACCGGCGTGCATGTGGTAACCGCCATCGAGGCCCCCCTGCTGGACCTGTTGGGCAAGTTTTTGAATGTGCCTGCTGCAGCTCTGATGGGCGACGGCATCCAGCGTGACCGTGTGCAGTTCCTGAGCTATCTGTTCTATGTGGGCGACCGCAAGAAGACCGACCTGCCCTATGAGTCGGAAGAGGATTCGGACTGCGATTGGTACCGTCTGCGCCACGAGGAGGCCCTGACCCCCGAGGCGATCGTGGAACTGGCCAAGGCCAGCCACAAGAAGTACGGCTTTGTGGACTTCAAGCTGAAGGGCGGCGTTCTGGCTCCGAAGGAAGAGCTGAAGGCCGTGCAGGCCATCAAGGCAGCCTTCCCCGAAGCCCGCGTGGACCTGGATCCCAACGGCTGCTGGAGCCTGGCCGAAGCGCTGGAGATCGCACCTCAGCTGAAGGAAGTTCTGGCTTACTGCGAAGACCCCTGCGGCGCCGAGAACGGCTACTCCGGCCGTGAGATCATGGCCGAGTTCAAGCGGGAGAGCGGCATGCCCACCGCCACCAACATGATCAACACCGACTGGCGCCAGATGTACCACAGCATTGCGCAGCGCAGCGTGGACATCCCCCTGGCCGACCCCCATTTCTGGACCATGAACGGCAGTGTGCGCGTGGGCCAGCTGTGCAACGATTTCGGCCTGATGTGGGGCTGCCATTCCAACAACCACTTCGACATCAGCCTGGCCATGGTGGTGCAGTGCGCTGCTGCCATTCCCGGCAAGATGAACGGCATTGATACCCACTGGATCTGGCAGGAAGGCCGCAACCGGCTGACCAAAGAGCCGATGCAGATCGTGGACGGCTGCATCGATCTGCCCGCAAAGCCGGGCCTTGGCATTGAGGTGGACCGCGAGCAGGTGATGAAGGCTCACAAGCTGTACATGGACAACTGCCTGGGCGCCCGCGACGACGCCATTGGCATGCAGTACCTGATCCCCGGCTGGAAGTTCGACAACAAGAAACCCTGCCTGGTGCGCTGATTTCTGAATGATACCGGGCCGGCGGCAGTGCTGCCGGCCCACTTCGAAAAAACGCAAAGGAGCGGAACGTTATGAATTGCCCCGTTATTACCAAGATGCAGGTCATCCCTGTGGCCGGCTACGACAGCATGGCCATGACCCTGAGCGGCTGCCATGCCCCTTACTTTACCCGCAATCTGGTCATTCTGACCGACAGCGCCGGCCACACCGGCATTGGTGAGATCCACGGCGGTGACTACACCTGCGAGTGCCTGAACGCGGTGCGTCCCCTGGTCGAGGGCACCCCCATTGCCTGCTACCGTCAGGTGCTGCAGAAGATCCATAAGCTGGCTAACCCCTCGGCCGAGGACGACGGCGGCGGCATCCAGACGCTGGATATCTCCAAGCTGAAGTTCGTGGTCAAGAGCGAATGGGCCATCGAGTGCGCCATGATGGACCTGCTGGGCCAGTATCTGGGCGTGCCCATGTGCCAGCTACTGGGCGAAGGCCAGCAGCGCAAGGAAGTGGAGATGCTGGGCTACCTGTTCTATGTTTCGGACAAGAGCAAGTGCCACCCCGAAGACTTCCAGTATCTGGATGAGTCCGACAGCACCGACCGCTGGTTCAAGCTGCGCCGCGAAGAGATCCTGACCCCGGCCCGCATTGTGGAAGAAGCCGAGGCTTTGCAGGAGAAGTACGGTTTCCAGAACTTTAAGCTGAAGGGCGGCGTGCTGACTGGTGAAGAGGAAATGGAAGCCTGCCGCGCCCTGAAAAAGCGCTTCCCCACCGCCCGCATCAACATCGACCCCAACGGCGCGTGGAGTCTGGCCGAGTCTATCCGTCTGTGCAAGGATATGCACGACGTGATCACCTACATGGAAGATCCCTGCGGCCCCGAGGCCGGTTACTCCAGCCGCGAGATCATGCGCGAGTTCAAGAACGCCACCCAGTTCCAGGTGGCCACCAATATGATCGCCACCGACTGGCGCCAGTTCTACCACACCGTCAGCCTGAACGCCTGCGACATCATCCTGGCCGACCCCCATTTCTGGGGCTTCGACGGCACCATCCGCATGAGCCAGCTGCTGGACAAGTGGGGCCTGACCTGGGGCGTGCACTCCAACAACCACTTCGACATCACTCTGGCAGCCTTTGCGCAGGTTGGTGCCGCCGCCGTGGGCGAGCCCGCCCCGCTGGACACCCACTGGATCTGGCAGGATGGCCAGAATCTGCTGCTGGATACCCCGCAGATCATCAATGGCAAGCTGCAGGTTCCCGAAGGCCCCGGCCTTGGCGTGCACCTGAACATGGAGCGTGTGATGGAAGCCAACGCTCTGTACAACCGCCTGCCCACCCATGACCGTGACGATGCCATGGCCATGCAGTACCTGATCCCCGGCTGGAAATACGACCACAAGAAGCCTTGTCTGGTGCGCTGAACCGAACACGGCAAAGGAGAATACCCATGAATCAGATGTTACGAAAAGATGCCGACCGCATTGTGGCGGCCAGCATCAAGGCGGTTCTGCCTGATGAAGCGGTGCAGCGCGCCCTGAAAAGCTACCAGCCCAAGGGCGGCAAAACTCTGCTGGTGGCCACCGGCAAGGCCGCATGGCAGATGGCCAAGGCCGCAGTGGATGCGCTGGGCCATGTGGACGGCGGCGTGGTTGCCACCAAGTACGACCACGTGATGGGGCCGATCCCCGGCGTGGACTGCTACGAGGGCGGCCACCCGGTGCCCGACGAGGGCAGCTTTGCTGCCACCGCCAAGGCGCTGGAACTGGTGCAGGGCCTGACCGAGCAGGACACCGTGCTGTTTTTGCTGTCGGGCGGCGGCAGCGCCCTGTTTGAGCAGCCGCTGATCCCCGGCGACGAGCTGCAGGACGTGACCCGTCAGCTGCTGGCCTGCGGCGCCGACATTGTGGAGATGAACACCATCCGCAAGCGGCTGAGCGGGGTAAAGGGCGGCAAGTTTGCGCAGGCCTGTGCCCCGGCCCATGTGTTCAGCATTGTGCTCAGTGACATTCTGGGCGACCCGCTGGACATGATCGCCAGCGGCCCGGCCTGTCCCGACGCCACCACCTGCCAGCAGGCGCTGGCCATTGCCGAAAAGTATCAGCTGAAGCTGACCGATAAAGCATGGCAGCTGCTGGCGCAGGAAACCCCCAAAGAGCTGACCAACGTTACCACCCAGATCACCGGCAGTGTGCGCGAGCTGTGTGTTGCCGCCGAGGCCGAGTGCCGTGCGCTGGGCTACCAGCCGGTGATGCTGACCGACCAGCTGTGCTGCGAAGCCCGCGAAGCCGGCAGTTTTCTGGCCAGCATCCTCAAAACCCATGCGGGCAGCGGCAAAAAGCTGGCCTTCCTGGCCGGCGGCGAAACGGTAGTGCATCTGACCGGTAAGGGCCTGGGCGGCCGCAATCAGGAACTTGCCCTGGCCGCTGCGCCGGGCATTGCGGGCCTGAATGCCTGCGTGTTCAGCGTGGGCAGCGACGGCACCGATGGCCCCACCGAGGCGGCTGGCGGCTATGTGGACGGCGACACTGCCGGCGCACTGGCTGCCAAGGGACAGGATGTGTTTGCCATCCTGAAAAATAACGACGCCTACCACGGCCTGCAGGCGGTGGATGGCCTGATCGTTACCGGCCCCACCGGCACCAACGTCAACGACGTGGCGGTGGCGCTGCTGGGCTGAGATAAACCAAATAAAAAATCCGACACCAAATGAAGTGATCCCAAAAGTTTAGACAAAGTATAATATTAAGATGACATGGAATGAGTTCGGTACTGTACCGGGCTCATTCCTTTTAATTTAAGAGAAATACGATCGTTGTTGTAGTAATGAATATAGTGTTTCAACTGTTG
>JAFULE010000010.1 GCA_017483235.1 Faecalibacterium sp.
CCCTTCTGCAGGGCCTGCTCCAGCGCGGTGGTATCGGGGCGGCAGCTGCAGCTTTGCGGCGGCCAGGTTTTGGGTCGTTCATTCATATCCATCCCTCCTGATGATGGGGGCGGCTTGCACCTTGCCGCCCGGTGGCTTATAATAGATGTAACCTTATTCTATGACCAAAGGAGAGCATCCTATGTCACAGCTGATCAACGATCTGTTTGATTTTTTGAACGAAGGGGTCAGCCCCTTCCACGCGGTGGCCGCGGCCGAGCAGCGTCTGGCTGCTGCCGGGTACCACAAGCTGGCCGAAGGCGCCCCATGGCAGCTGGCCGCCGGCGGCAAATACTACACCACCCGCAACCAAAGCGCCCTGATGGCCTGGCGCATGCCCACCGACGGCACCCTGACCGGCTGGCACGCGGTGGCCAGCCACTGCGATGTGCCCACATGGCGGGTGAAAAACACCAGTGTGCCCGATAAATACTATGCCAAAGCTGCCACCGAAGGTTACGGCGGCATGCTGATGTACAGCTGGCTGGACCGGCCCCTGTCGGTGGCCGGCCGGGTGCTGGTGCGCACCGAAGAAGGGGTAAAGGCCAAGCTGTTTGCCCCCGACCGGGATCTTTTGTGCATTCCCAGCGTGGCCATCCACTTCAACCGCGCCGCCAACGACGGATACAAATTCAACCCGCAGGTGGACATGCAGCCGGTGTACGGCACCGCCGGGCAGGATCTTGCCGCCCTGCTGGCCGAAGAGGGCCAAGTGATCAGCCACGATCTGGTGCTGACCTGCCGCCAGAAGGCCACCCGGGTGGGCCTGCAGGGCGAATGGTTCATGGCCCCCCGCATCGACGATCTGGAATGTGCCGCCACCACTCTGGCCGGTTTTCTGGCCGGCAATGGGAACGAGCCGGGCCGGGCCGATGTGTGGGTGATGTTTGACAACGAAGAGGTGGGCTCGTCCAGCCGGCAGGGCGCACAGGGCACCCTGATGGCCGACGTGATGGCCCGCATTGAGCAGGCACTGGGCGTTACCCCCGACCAGAGCGTGCGCGCCCGGGCCAACAGCCTGCTGCTGAGCGCCGACAACGGTCACGCGGTGCACCCCAATCACCCCGAAAAAAGCGACCCCGCCAATCCGGTTACACTGGGGGGCGGCGTGGTGCTGAAATTCAATGCCAGCCAGAAGTACACCACCAGCGGTCTGACCGCCGCCGTGTTCGGTGAGATCTGCCGCAAAGCCGGCGTGCCCACCCAGACCTTCTGCAACCGGGCCGATGTGCCGGGCGGCAGCACATTGGGCAACCTGCTGGGCCATCAGATCAGCATTCCCATGGTGGACATCGGCCTTGCCCAGCTGGCCATGCACGCCTCGGTGGAAACCGCCAGCTGTGCCGACGCCGAGGCCATGGCCAAAGCGGTGGAAGCCTTTTACAACACCCCGCTGGCCCAGACCGCCGACGGCGAATGGACGGTGGGCTGATGACCGGCCCCGAGCACACCCGCCCGGTGGTGGGGCGGTTTGCCCCCAGCCCGTCGGGGCGGCTGCATCTGGGCAATCTGGCCTGCAGCCTTGTGGCCTGGCTTTCGGCCAAAAGCAAGGGCGGGCGGATCATTCTGCGCATCGAGGATCTGGATAAGGCCCGCTGCCCCCGCCGCTACGCCGACCAGCTGGAAGAGGATCTGGCATGGCTGGGCCTTTTGTGGGACGAAGGCGGCAGCCTTGGCGGCCCCAGCGGCCCCTATTACCAGAGCGAGTGCGACGATATTTATACCCAAAGTTATAACAAGCTGCAAGAATTGCATTTGGTATACCCCTGTTTTTGTTCCCGGGCCCAGCTGCACGCTGCCAGCGCCCCTCACCGGTCAGACGGCGAGGTGATCTACCCCGGCAGCTGCCGCGGCCTGAGTGCCGCACAGCAGATCGAGCGGGCCAAAACCAAACAGCCTGCCCAGCGCCTGATGGTGCCGGACGAGATCATTCGGTTTACCGACGGCCACTTTGGCCCGGTGGAGGAAAACCTTGCCCGGGACTGCGGCGACTTTTACCTGCGCCGCGCCGACGGGGTGTTTGCCTATCAGCTGGCAGTGGTGGTGGACGACGCCCGCATGGGGGTAACCGAGGTGGTGCGCGGGGCCGACCTGCTGAGCAGCACCGCCCGGCAGCTGTATCTGTACCGGCTGCTGGGGCTTACGCCCCCCACCTTCGCCCATCTGCCTTTGCTGCTGGCAGCTGACGGCCGCCGATTGAGCAAGCGGGACGGCGACCAGAGCCTGGAAAACCTGCGGGCAAGGTATTCGGCCGATGCCATCATCGGCAAGCTGGCCTTTGCCTATGGGCTGCAGCCCAGCCCCGAACCCCGCAGCGCCGCCAGCCTGATCGACAGCTTCGATTGGGCACTGATCCCCAAAGCCGACATCTGCCTGCCCGACGGTTTGTTTTGATATTGCATTTCTGGCAATTCAACTAAGAATCAGCAAAGGCACGGCAAAGAAATCTTTGCTAGTATTGCATTTTGAGCAGCTGATTTTGTATGCTTATGATGAAAAGGGAGTAGCGCCATGGCATAGGTCATGGGCCCGGTTCGTCAAACCGGCGGTTTTCCGCCCGGGCCGGAAATCACGACAGAACGTGATGCGCAAGACTTTTATCCGCCTGTTGCGGGCGGCAAATGTCTTGCGCTCTTTTTCTGTAGATAGAGCCGCCTTGCCCGGTGCTGCTTCGAAACATTTTGTGAGAAATAAGAAGGAGCGTGTACATCCAATGAATCCCTTGATCCTTGCGGCGATCCTGTTTGTTGCCACCTACGTTCTGCTGCTTGCTCTGCCCAACCACCGCCACATTGTGGCGCTGGCCGGCGGTGTGGCCTTTATTCTGGTGGGCATTCTACCCTTTGGCGATGTATTTGGTGCCATCGACTGGAACGTGCTGCTGATGATCGGCGGCACCATGGGTCTGGTGCAGCTGTTCATCGACAGCGGCATGCCCGCCCTGATGGCCAACGTGATGCTGCGCTACACCAAAACCGTGCGCATCACCATTGTTGCTCTGGCCCTGTTCAGCGGCATCATCTCGGCCTTCATCGACAACGTGGCCACCGTGCTGATGGTCGCCCCCATCGCTCTGGCCGTGTCCAAGCGCGCCAACATCAGCCCCGTGCCGGTTGTCATCGCGGTTTCGGTTTCGTCCAACCTGCAGGGTGCTGCCACTCTGGTAGGTGACACCACCTCCATCCTGCTGGGTGCTGCCGCCGGCATGGACTTTATGGACTTCTTCTGGTACAAGGGCCAGCTGGGCATCTTCTGGGTGGTGCAGGCCGGTGCCGTGATCTCGGCTGCCATTCTGTACTTCCTGTTCCGCTCCACCAAGGGCGAGATCGAAGCCACCGCCGACCCCGTAGTGGAAGACAAGGTGCCCACCGTGCTGCTGCTGGCCATGGTTGCCCTGCTGGCCGGCGCTTCCGCCATTCCCAACAAGCCCGACATCACCAACGGCCTGATCTGCTGCACCCTGATGGCCATTGGTATCATCCGCGAAGCTGTGCGCGGCAATAAGGACAACGTGAAAAGCGCCATTGGTGCCATCGACTGGCAGACCCTGATGCTGCTGGCCGGCGTGTTCATCGTTGTAGGCGGCGTGCAGGCTGCCGGCGTGCTGGAAGTGATCTCCGGCGTGTTCGCCGGCCTGGGCGGCGGCAACCTGTTCATCATCTACACCGCCATCGTCTGGGGCTCGGTGATCTGCTCGGCCTTCATCGACAATATCCCCTATGTTGCCGCCATGCTGCCGGTTACGGCCAATATCTCCGCTACTCTGGGGGTAGACCCCACCCTGCTGTACTTCGGTCTGCTGGTAGGCGCCACTTTGGGCGGCAACCTGACCCCCGTTGGCGCTTCGGCCAACATTGCCGGCATCGGCATTCTGCGCAAGGGCGGCTACGAAGTGAAGAACTCGGACTTCCTGAAGATCGGTGTTCCCTTTACCCTGTCGGCCGTTATCACCGGCTACCTGCTGCTGTGGCTGCAGTGGGCGTAACCCCTGTTTTGCATTCTGCACTGCCCGGCGTCCTTGATAGGACGCCGGGCTTTTTTGTCGCTGCAGCGTACATTGCAAATCCGGCACAAACAATTAAGTTCCGGTTAAGACCGGCCGCTTCTTTGCTACGGCTCGGCAAAGGACACTGCCTTTCGGTTGTGTTTTTGACGCTTCGCATCATAATAATAAGTGGTTCGTTTTCTATTTTTGAACAAATTATGAAAAGGAGTGCAAAAAACGTATGAATCCCCTTGTTCTTGCGGCAATTCTGTTTGTAGCTACTTATGTTCTGCTTCTGGCACTTTCCAACTATCGCCACATTGTGGCGCTGGTCGGTGCCGCTTCCTTTGTTCTGGTGGGCATTCTGCCTGTCGGCAACCTATTTGGCGCCATTGACTGGAACGTTCTGCTGATGATCGCCGGCTCGATGGGTCTGGTGCAGCTGTTCATCGACAGCGGCATGCCCGCCCTGATGGCCAACGTAATGCTGCGTTACACCAAGACGGTGCGTATCACCATCGTTGCTCTGGCCCTGTTCGCCGGCATCATCTCGGCCTTCATCGACAACGTGGCCACCGTGCTGATGGTCGCCCCCATCGCTCTGGCCGTGTCCAGGCGCGTGGGCATCAGCCCTGTACCGGTTGTCATCTCGGTGGCGGTTTCCTCCAACCTGCAGGGCGCTGCCACTCTGGTGGGTGACACCACCTCCATCCTGCTGGGCGCTGCTGCCGGCATGGACTTTATGGACTTCTTCTGGTACAACGGCAAGCCCGGTATGTTCTGGGTGGTTCAGGCCGGCGCTGTGGCTTCCGCCGTCATCCTGTACTTCCTGTTCCGCAACACCCCCGGTTCTGTTGAGCCCGCTGAGGACCCTGTTGTTGAAAACAAGGTTCCCACCATTCTGCTGCTGGCCATGGTTGCCCTGCTGGCCGGCGCTTCCGCCATTCCCAACAAGCCCGACATCACCAACGGCCTGATCTGCTGCGTGCTGATGGTTGTTGGCATCGTCTACGAGACCATGCGCGGCAACAAGGAAGCCGTGAAGAGCGCCGTTGGCGCCATCGACTGGCAGACCCTGTTGCTGCTGGCCGGCGTGTTCATCGTTGTAGCCGGCGTTGAGGCTGCCGGCGTGCTGGAGGTCATCTCCGGCGTGTTTGCCGGTCTGGGCGGCGGCAACCTGTTCATCATCTACGCTGCCATCGTCTGGGGCTCGGTGCTGTGCTCTGCCTTCATCGACAACATCCCCTACACCGCCGCCATGCTGCCCGTGGTCGAGAACATCTCCTCCATGCTGGGCATCAACCCCACCCTGCTGTACTTTGGCCTGCTGTGCGGTGCCACTCTGGGCGGCAACCTGACCCCTGTTGGCGCTTCGGCCAATATCACCGGCATTGGCATCCTGCGCAAGGAAGGCTACGAGGTGAAGAACAGCGACTTTTTGAAGATCGGTGTTCCCTTCACCCTGTCGGCTGTTATCACCGGTTTTGCCATCCTGTGGGTACTGTGGGCATAAGCTGACGCTTGCAGTCCGCACCCTCTCCTCAATTTTACAAAAGGGCCGGCAGCTCTGCCATTGGGCTGCCGGCCCTTTTGTTTTCGGGCAAAATCGGTGCACAAAAAATCTCTGCTTTTCTGTGCTGCAGCGGCGAAATCTGCGCTTCGCCATTGGCGAAAGAGCCGGTTTATGGTATACTTCTGTTACAATTCATCTCCGTTTGGGAAGGAGGCCCCACCCCATGACTGAAAATGCGCATAAGGTGGTTGTGATCGGCCACAAAAACCCCGATACCGACTCGATCTGTTCGGCCATTGCCTATGCCGAACTGAAAAATCTGACCGGCCAGCCCATCCACGAGGCCCGCCGCGCCGGCGAGCCCAATCAGGAAACCAGCTATGTTCTGCAGCGGTTTGGCCTTACCCCGCCCCGGCTGTGCAACGATGTCAACCCCAAAGTGCGGGATGTGGATTACCGTCGCTTTGCCGCCGTGAAGGGGGACCTGAGCCTGCGCCGCGCCTGGACCATGATGCGCGATGCTGCGCTGGACACCCTGCCTGTGGTGGATGACGAGGGCCATCTTACCGGCCTGATCAGCGTGAAGGATATTGCCACCGCCAACATGGCCGTGTTCGATACCCAGGTGCTGGCCAAAAGCCGCACCAGCTACCGCAACATTCTGGAAACCCTGCAGGGCACCATGCTGACCGGCAGCCCCGATGCCGTGGTGGAAAAGGGCAAGGTTGTCATCGGAGTGTCCAGCCCGGACATTATGGAAACGGTGCTGGAAGAGGGCGACATCGTCATTCTGTCCAACCGTTACGAAAGCCAGCTGTGTGCCATCGAAATGAATGTCAGCCTGATCATCGTGTGTCTGGGCTCGTCGGTGGCCCGTACCATTCTCAAGCTTGCCGAAGAAAACGGCGTGGCTATTATGAGTGTGCCGATGGATACTTATGCCGCCGCCAAGCTGATCAGCCAGTGTGCCCCCATCAGCCATTCCATGACCACCGAAAACCTGCTGAACTTCAACCTGAGCACCCCGGTGGACGATGTGCTGCGGGTGATGGCCAAGGTGCGCCACCGCTACTTCCCTATCCTGGACGGCGGCGGTAAATATTGCGGCATGCTCAGCCGCCGCAATGTGATCAACATGAGTAAGCGTCAGGTGATCCTGATGGACCACAATGAGACCACTCAGGCCATCGATGGCTACGACAAGGCAGATATTCTTGAGATCATCGATCATCACCGCCTGGGCGATCTGCAAACCGCAGGCCCCATGTATTTCCGCTGTCAGCCGGTGGGCTGCACCGCCACCATTGTTGCCCAGATGTACGACGAGCAGGGCCTTGTGCCCCGGCCTCAGATCGCCGGTGCTTTGCTGGGTGCCATTTTGTCCGACACGCTGATGTTCCGCAGCCCTACCTGCACCCCGCTGGACGAGGCCACTGCCCGCCGCATGGCCGAGCTGGCCGGCGTGCAGCTGGAGCAGTTTGCCAACGAAATGTTCGAGGCCGGTGAAGGGCTGGAGGGCAAAACCGCCGAGCAGGTATTGCTGCAGGACTTCAAGGTGTTTACCTGCGGGGATGTTCGTTTTGGCGTGGCACAGGGCAATTACATGACTCTTTCCAACCTGCAGAAAGCCCGCGATCTGCTGACCCCGGGGCTGGTAGAGTTCCGCCGGAACCAGCACATCGAGGATTTGTATGTGCTGTTGACCCATGTGCCCGAAAAAACCAGCACGGTGCTGTACAGCGGCCGTTACGCCGCCTCTATGCTGGCCGAAGGCTTTGAGATCGAACCAGCCAACGGCGCTGCGACGCTGCCCGGCCTGATCAGCCGCAAAAAACAGTTCATTCCCAAGATCCTTGCTGCCTATCAGGAGCTGTAAAACCAAATTATTTCCCGGGAAAACATTTTAAAACGACAAAAAACCACCCGCTGGCGGCAGTTTTACCCTGCCGGCGGGTGGTTTTGCATTTTATGGGTACGGGTGCGAAGGTGCGGCATTACACCTTTTTCAGCTGATACTGCCGGCTGCCAAGGCCCAGCTTTTCGGCATGCTCCATCTGGGCGCGGTACTCTACGCTGGGGTTGGAATCCATAAAATTGTCGTGGCGGCAATTCCAGCCGGGGGTTGCCAGATTGTCGCCCAGCTGGCTGTTGGGCAGCGGGGCGGCGGCAAGGCAGGCATCCACACAGGCCTGATCCAGCGCTACCGGGTCAAAGCTGGCAAACATGCCGATGTCGGGCAGAATGGGGGCATCGTTTTCGCCGTGGCAGTCGCAGTTGGGGCTGATGTCCTGCACAAGGCTGATGTGGAAACAGGGCCG
>JAFULE010000093.1 GCA_017483235.1 Faecalibacterium sp.
AACGCCAGCACCTCGTCACCGGGGGCGCTGACATGCCGTACCCATGCGCTTTTCAGATGGTCCTTTGCTTTGTTGGCGGCAATGCGTGCCAGCCACTGCCGCTCACATCCGGGCGGACAGCGGTCGATGCTGCGCCATGCCGCCAGAAAGGTTTCCTGCGCAAGATCCTGTGCAAGGTCGGGGTTTTGCACCATCTGGCTGCAAATGGTATACACCAGCCCCTGATATTTGGTTACCAGGGCGGTAAACTCAAGCCCCGTCAAGCGCATCCCCTCCTTTCCTGTTCTGCCTATCATAACGAATCAGCCGGCGGTTTTACTTCAGTTTTTTTAATTTTTGCGCAAAAAAAGCGCGGCCCGCAGGCCGCGCAGTCAATTGCAAATGATCATTAACGTTGGGGGTTGACGATATCACGCCAGGCAAGGTCACCGCGTTCGAGGCCGTGGATCAGCACCTCGGCGGTGGCAATATTAGTGGCCACAGGAATGTTATGCACGTCGCACAGACGCAGCAGATTCATCTCGTTGGGCTCGGTAGGCTTGGCGTTGATGGGATCGCGGAAGAACAGCAGCAGGTCGATCTCGTTGCAGGCAATGCGGGACGCAATCTGCTGGTCGCCGCCCTGTGCGCCGGACAAAAACCGCTGCACCTGCAGGCCGGTGGCCTGCGCGATCAGCTTGCCGGTGGTGCCGGTGGCCACCATGCGGTGCTGGCTGAACACACGGCAGTAAGCCGTGCAAAACTGCACCATCAGTTCTTTTTTGGAATCGTGCGCAATCAACGCGATCGTCATGATCCATTCCTCCCAAATTGATTCACGGTGCAGCCCCTTACCGCACCGATAAAGTCACACGCTGGCCCAAAAGCCGCCTTGCAAGGCGGTCGAATGCTTCATAGGTCGGGCATTCCACAGGCAGCCGCTCACCCATGGCCGCCGCACGCTGCAGCATCGCGCTTTCGGGAATGACTGCGATCAGCTGCGCACAAACGGTGTCAATGCACTCATCCAGATCCCGTACCGCGCCGTTTTTGAAGGTGCGGTCGGTTACCCGGTTGACCACCAGTCGGATCTCCCGCAGGCCGCTGTCGTACAACGCATCGGCCACAATACGGCCATCCCGCAGCGACACCGGATCGGCCGGCAGCACCAGCAGCGCTTTGTGGGCACAGGCGCGCGCCGCCGCAAAGGGGGCACCCATGCCGGCTGCTGTATCCAGCAGAATTACATCAAACACATCGCCGAGAGCACGGCACAGCCGCTGCAGCCCGGCAACGGTCACCTCGCCGCCCTCATACGGGGCACTGATAACCGAAAGCCCCGGGTAAAGCGGGCTTTGCACCACGGCCTTGTCGCCTTCGCACCGGCCGCTGAGCACATCCTCGATATCGTAAACGGTTTTGCCGTACACGCCGGAAATGATATCCACGCTGCGCAGGCCCGAGTCCAGCTCGACCAACAGCACCTTTTTGCCCTGTGCGGCAAGCCGGCCGCCCAACATTACCGACACCGTGCTTTTGCCGGTGCCGCCCTTGCCGGATGCGACCATGATGATCTGAGCGCTCAAACCGTTCCCTCCATCACACTGCGCAGAAGAATTGCAAAAACCCTACGCAATAACATAGTATCACAATTTTGTAACCTTTACAACAGTTTTTTGTTCAAATAAATAAAAAATCTCTGATTTTTCTCGCGGATTTAGCGCGATTGAATATGAAATTCCCACATTGTCCGCATCAGGGCAGCAGCACGTTTTCCTGCGTTGGGCTCATGCTGCCGCTTTGCTCGAAGAAATAGGCATCGAAAATCTGGGTGACCAGCTCGGCTGCACGGGCACCGCCGCCGCCGTATTCGATTACAATGCCAATGGCGATCTGGGGGTCCTCCACCGGGCCGTAGGCGATCATCATGGTGTTGGTATAGTATTTGCGGGTGCCGCCCAGCAGGTAGTATTCGCTGCGCTGGGGGCTGCCGGTTTTGATGGCAATGGTGTAGGGGTAAGCACCTACATAGCCGTTGCTTTGACCAGCGCGCACCATGCCGTTTTCCACCGCGTCAAAGGCACCTATGGTGTCCTCAATTGTTTCCACCACCTCGGGCTGGATAGCCTGCACCACCTCGCCGGTGTTGGTATCGACCAGCGCCTTGACCAGATGGGTGCGGTAGCGCACCCCCTTGTTGGCAATGGTGGAGGCATAGGTGGCAAGCTGCACCGGGCTGACCACCGTGTTGCCCTGACCAATGGCGGCCTGAATGTCCAGCGAGGGGGTGTAGTTTGCATCCTGACTGAAGGTAAGGCGGCCGGTAGCTTCGTTTACCTCCACGCCGGTTTTTACCCCAAGGCCAAGCTTTTGGGCGTAGGCGCTGAATACATCCACCGTGGTGCGGCGACCCAGCTCGTAGAAATAGACATTGCAGCTGACCCGCAGTGCGTCGCTTACATTCAGGCTGGTGCCGCCATGACCACCGCCCAAGGCGCACCGCGGGCTGTAACCGGTGTAATAGGTATAGGTACCGGTACAGCGGATGCGGTCTTCGGCGGTGTTGTTGCCGGTCAGCATACCAGCCAGCGCGGTGGCGGGTTTAAAGGTAGAGCCGGGGGTATACAAACCCATGAGGGCGCGGTTGATCAGGGGCTTGCCGTCGGTATCGGCCAGATATTCATTGTAGTTGCCGGTGATGTCGTAGTTGGGGTAGTTGCAGCTGGCAAGGATGCTGTTGTCCTTTACATCCAGCACCACCACTGCGCCGGCGTTGGCCTTGCCGCCGTTGGTGGGGCTGTAGTTGTTCTGCAGTTTAAGAATAGCAGCCTCCAGTTTTTCCTGCACGGCCTGCTGAAAGTCCCGGTTGACGGTGGTCATTACGGTAAGACCGGGGTTGGGCGCTACCGTAACCTTCTGCTCGGTGATCACGCCGTTGGCATCGAGGGTGATCTCCACCTCGCCGTCGCTGCCGCGCAGCTGGCTTTCATAGGCTTCCTCCAATCCGCCCGAGCCGATCACATCGTTCATGGCATAGCCGGCATCCCGCAGAGGATAGCTGTAGCTGCCGTCTGCGTTTTGTACCTTCCAGCGCTCGGCAGTGATCTTGCCCACCCGCCCCAGCACATGGGGCAGAATGGTGCCGTCCGGGTAACTGCGCACGGTGGCTTCCTCAATGTCGGCGCCCGCAAGGGTCAGGCTGCGCTCGCGGATGGTGGCCACGGTGCGGTCCGAAACATTTTCGGCCAGCGTGAAGGTGTTGTAATTGGAAAACCCCTCCTGCTTCATCTGATAGCGGATACCCGCCAGAATGCGCTGCCACTGGGGTGTTTCGTTCTGCAGGTCATACTGTTCGATCAGTGCGGCCATCACATTGTCCGCGGTGGCGTACTGCTGCAGCTTCAGGGTTTCTTTCAGAATAGTCAGCTTGCGGGTGTCATTTTCGGTTTCATCGGTAAAGGTATAGTGGCCAGCAGCATCCGGCTGGCTGAGTTGGATGCCGTCGTTCCAGCTTTCCCCGCTTTGCTGCAGCACCTGCACCAGTTCCTTTAAGGTTTCATTCAGGTCATTGTCGCCCAAAAGCAGTTTATCCACGATCACGTTGCTGCTGGTGGTGCTGGTGGCAATGCTGCGGCCGTAACAGTCCACAATTTCGCCGCGGGCCGCGGTGATGGTGCGGGCATAGGTGGTGGTTCGGGTGGCTTTGGTACGGAAATAGTCGCCCTGCACCAGCTGCAGGTGCACCAGCCGCAACAGATACAGCACCAGCACCAGCCCGGCAGCCGCAATGACCACCATGCTGCGCCGGGCAACCGTTTTTTTCTCCTGCACGGCACAAAGCCCCCTTTCTTTCTCGTATAAAAGTAGAAATTACTGCTCTTCGGGGTGAAAGGCCAGATGCACCTTCAGCACCACCCAGCGGGCAACCAGCCCCACCGGAAAGCAAAGCACTGCCAGCGGCAGTACCTCACGCAGCCAGTGCTGCGCCGCACTTGGGTATCCGGGCATGACATAAAAGAACAGGTGATCCAGCGAAAGCACCAGCAGTGCGGCCAGTGCCGCCAGCATACCAAAATTGCCTGCGGTATTGCGCAGATACACCTGAAACAGCACGCTGGCCAGAAAACACACCGCCAGCAGCAGAATGGTAAGCAGGCCCACCGTGCGGCCGGCGGCCCAGTCCCACAAAAGGCCGCCCACCGCGCCGAACAAAGCCCCTTCGTATTCCCCTTCTACCAACGAAACGATTAGGCACAGCGGCAGAATGAACAGCGGCTTTATGCCAAACAGCCCCGCCGTGGGCAGGGTTTGCAGCACCAGACCCAGCAAAAGAAACAGGCTGTAGATGGCCCATTTCAGCCACAGGGGCCGCTCTTGCCTGAAGTACGGATTCACAAACGGCAGCCCCTTTCAGAAATTGGTGATGATAAACACATGGGTCAGGCTGAGGATTTCGGCGCCGGGGTCAACCACCGCCATCACCGATTTGCCGCTGGCATCCGGCTCGATGCGGTCGATGTTGCCCACCAGCATATCAGCGGGGTACACCCCACCCAGCCCGGTGGTGATGATCTGATCGCCGTTGGTGGCCAGCGTGTCGCGTGTAAGGCTGGTGACCACACACTGCCCCTCGGCGGCATAATCGGCGCTGCCGGTGATGATGCCGTTATCACGGGTGCGGCTGATGGCCCCCGCTGCCGAAAAGCTGGGGTGCAGAATGGTAAGCACCTTGCTGGAGGTAAGCCCCGCTTCGATGACAGTACCCACAAGATAGCCATCGTCACTGATGACTGTATCGCCGCGCTGCACCCCCTGCAGGGTGCCCTGATCCACCGTAAAGCCGCCAAAGGCTTCCAACGTGTCGCGGCCGATAACAAAACCGGAGGCAAGGGTGTATTCGGGATGATCTTCCTGAATACCGGCCAGCTTTTTGAAGGCGTCGTTTTCGGCTTTCAGCTTGTCGTACTCCACCAGTTTTTGCTGCAGGGCAGCGTTTTCTTCGGCAAGGCGTTCGTTTTCTTCCCACGCCTGATCCACGGCGGTGTATTTTTCCCACAGGCCGCCTACTGCGCCCGAAATCTGCGCCCCCACCCATTGAAAGGGCTGGGCCAGCACGGTTAGAATCTCCTGCGGGGCCGCCGTCAGCCGGCCGTTGGCGCCGGCGTAGGCCATCATGCCGGCCAGAAACACCGCCACTGCCAGCAGCACCTTGAACCGGGGGCTTTCAAAAAAGTCGCGCATAAGGCAGTCACGACCCTCCTTTCGGGAACTAAAAGCGCGGACCGAAGCTGCTTCTGTCCGCGCGGTGGGGTTTTACCGGGTTAGCG
>JAFULE010000094.1 GCA_017483235.1 Faecalibacterium sp.
GCGGATCCACGTTCAACGCACGCAGCACCACCAGACCCAGCCCGGGCAGCAGGATCTGACGTACAAAGATCATGTAGAAGATTTTGCCTTCCACCACGTCTTTTACTTCCACGTCGGCCAGAATCGAGCCCACCAGCATCAGTGCCAGCGGCGAGGTGCAGCCGCCCAGCCCGTCCACAGCTTTGTCCACAAACGAGGGCATGGGCAGTTGGGTAAACATGCGGATCAGGCCCAGATACACCGCGATCAGGCTGGGGTGTTTTGCCACCTTTTTGATCACGGCCCAGGGGCTGCCGCCGCCGTCCTGCGTAAACATGGCGGTGCCGGCGCTCCACACCAGAATACGATTGGGGATAATGAACATTGAGCCGATCAGCAGGCCCTGTGCACCGTACATGCTGCTGAGCACCGGCAGCCCGGCAAAGCCGGAATTGGTTACCAGCGTGCCGTAGCGCAGAATGGTGCGCTTGCGCGGTTCGCAGTTGTTGTACAGCACCTTGCCCAGCAAAAGCGCCACAGCGGCCACCGAGGCCGCAGTCGTAATTGCTGTGCCGGATTGGTACAGGGTGTCCATGGTGAATTCCATGTTGAACGAATCAAAGATCATGCAGGGCAGCAGCACATCGACCAGCAGGTCGGTGATTTTGTCCCGCGCGTGATCGGTCAGAATTCCCTTGCGGCGGACATAGATGCCCACCAGCATGTACAGAAACAGGACCGACTGGATATTGATCATTTTGAGAAAATTATCCATTTTGCTCGTTATCCTCCGGGGCAGCGCATAAAACAGGGCGGTGCCTGCAACCTAAATTGCAGGCACCGCCCTTTAGGCGCTTAACTTAACCGTATTGTTGTGCCTTGGATCGGATCAGGCGCCAACAGCGTCGGCAACAGCCTGCAGAGTCTCGACGATCCACTCGTCGTTCTTGGTGGCCTCTTCAGCAGACAGATAGTAGGGCATAACGTTCAGGTTGGCAATGGCCTCGGCGGCAGCGGCATCCTTGTGGATGGCCTGAACAGTCTCCTCGATGAAAACGATAACTTCGTCGGGAGTGTCGATGGGGAAGTAGAAGCCGTAGTCACAGTCGGGGTAGACCATGTCGATGCCCTGCTCCTTGAAGGTCTTGATATCGCCCAGCAGCTCCAGACGCTCTTCGATGGGGGCGCCCAGGCAGGCAAACTGGCCGGAAGCCAGGTAGTCCTTGCAGTTCAGGTAGGCACCGGGCATCAGGTCGATCTGGCCGGACAGCATGGCGGCGATCTTCTCAGAGTTGGAACCAACGTCGACCAGGTCCAGATCGATGCCGGCCTTGCTTTCGAACAGCAGCAGCTCGTAGTAGGTGTAGGCGCCCACTTCGGTGCAGGCCTTCAGCTTGCCGGGGTTAGCCTTGGCAGCAGTCAGGAAAGCGTCCAGATCGGCGTACTTGGTGGGGTTGACATACAGCTGCTGAGCGGGGTTCTTGGCAAACTTGGGGCCCAGCTTGAACGCGGTGTAGTTGTACTCGGTGATACCGGCAATGTAAGCAACGTTGACCAGGGTGTGGCCATACAGGCAGGTGTGGCCGTCGCCGGCAGCATCCAGAACCTGCTGAGCAGCGATGGAGCCGGAAGCACCGGAAGCGTTGACGACGATGAAGTCGTGGCCGGTGATCTCCTTGGCGTACTGGGTGAAGACACGGGCGGTCAGGTCGGTGTCACCACCGGTGCCGGCGGGCAGGATCAGGGAAACGGGAGAGGTGGGGGCCCAGGTCTTGGGGCCGGCTGCGGCACCGCTGGAAGCGGGGGCGGCAGTGCTGCTGGAGGAACCGCCACAGGCGGCCAGACCGGTAGCGGCAACAGTGATGCCGGCGGCCTTCAGGAAGTCGCGACGAGAAATCTTCTTCATTGTGGATACTCCTTTTCTTCTTTTTTATTTCAGCCTTGCCCTGTGTGGAGGCAAAGCAGTGAACCGTAATAATGCCAGATTACTTGGCGGCCATTTCCTTCTTTTTGGCGTAGAAGGCGCGCAGTTCTTTCACGGCAGACCACAGCAGAACCGCAATGGCAATACCGAAGAAGACGACAAAGATGGGGCGCTCGAAGAAGGCACCAAAGCTCTTGTAGCTCATCAAACCGCGGCGCAGATAGGTTTCAAGCATTTCGCCAATCAGGAAGCAGAGCACAAAGGGGGTGGTGGGCAGGCTGAACTTGTGGTACAGGTAGCCGATGACACCAAAGATCAGAACCGACTGCACGTCGAAGATGCGGTTGTTGGTGGCGTAGGCACCCACGCAGCACAGCACCAGAACCAGCGGCAGCAGAATGTGCTTGGGCACCTTCAGGATCTTAACAAAGCCCTTGATGCAGGTCCATTCCATCACCAGCATGATCAGGGTGCAGACGATACAGGCGGCGAAGATGCCGTAGACTACGTCGGCGTTCTTCACAAACAGCAGGGGGCCGGCCTGCAGGCCATGGATCAGGAAGCCGCCCAGCATCATGGCAGTAACGCCGTCGCCGGGGATACCCAGAACCAGCAGGGGGATCATGGCGCCGCCGATGGTGGCGTTGTTGGCAGCCTCGGTGGCGACAACGCCGTCGGGGCAGCCCTTGCCAAACTCATCCTTCTTCTTGGACATATTCTTGGCCGTTACGTAAGACAGCATGCCGGAGGTGGAACCGCCGATGCCGGGCAGGATGCCGATGAAGGTACCGATCAGCGAAGAACGGACAAAGTTGGGCAGGTGGTAGACAAACTCCTGCAGGGTGAAGCCGAAGCCCTTGACCTTGTTAACAGGAATGATCTCGCCCTTGGTAGCGCTCATGCTTTCGGCGGTGCACAGAATGTCGCAGATGGCAAAGATACCGATCAGAGTGGGCAGGCTGTCGAAGCCGCCCATCAGGGTGCGGCTGCCAAAGGTGAAGCGGGCGGTGCCGTCGATGGGGGCCATACCAACGGTGGTAAAGGCCAGGCCCAGCATGCCGGCCAGCAGGCCGCGCAGCATATTGCCCGAAGCCAGCAGGGCTACCATGGTCAGGGCGAAGAAGCAGATGCCGAAGTTCTCAACGGGGGTGAACATCAGACAGACATCGGCCAGCATGGGGGCGCAGAAGATCAAAATGATGAACGAGAAGATGGAGCCCATGGCCGAGAACACAATGCCCAGGCCCAGAGCCTTCATGGCTTCACCGCGCTTTGCCATGGGGTGGCCGTCGAAGGTGGTGGCAATGGAAGAGGCGGTGCCGGGCATGTTCAGCAGGATGGCCGAGATCAAACCACCCGAGATGCCGCCGATGTAAACGGCAACCAGGGTGTTCAGACCCATGGATGCAGTCATGCTGAAGGTCAGGGGCAGCATCAGGGCAACAGCCATGGATGCCGACAGACCGGGGATGGAGCCGAACACGATGCCGATGGCCACACCGGCGATCATGGTCAGGATAGAGGCGGGGTTCAGAATCATCGAAAAGCCCGCAACCAGGTTACCAATAGCTTGCATAATTCGGTACCCTCCTTACAGATTGATGGTGAAGATGCCTGCGGGCAGCACGATCTTGAAGCCGTAGCGGAACAGGAAGAAGACGATAAAGGTGAACACCACGTCGATGATCAGCAGGGTAATGACATCCTTCTTGGTGCGGTTTTCTTCCGGTGCCAGAACGTACATCTGCAGGAACAGATAAACCAGAGTGGTAATGATAAAGCCGACAGGCTTCATAGTCAGCACATAAACCAGAACCAGCAGAATGCTGAGTACCACGCGCTTGTAGTCGCTGGTGTCTTTATAGTTGGAAGCCTCCAGCTCCTGGACGTGCATCTTAAAGTTTTTCACTGCCAGGAACAGCAGGGCCAGTGCCAGAACCAAAATCACCATGCCAATCACGGTGGGCATGAATTCGGGGCCGATCTCCATAACTTTGGATTTGGGAAGCATTTTTGCCAGCAGGATCATTGCAGCGCCAAGTGCCGCAAAAAAGATACCGACAACAATGTCTCCATACTTTTTGAAGAACATATGGGTTTCCTTCCTTTCGCTTTTCTTCGTATTTTGCAGGGAATTCGGTGTCGGACGCACCCCCTGCATAATCAGGCGAGTTTAGGATAACACACACCCTTTTACCGCACAATTCGCACATGTTTCAAAAATATCAATCCGTTTTCATTTATATTGCACATAGTTTCAAATATTGAAACAGCGCGTTTCAAAACATTTCACATTGTAATTCCGGCACAAGCAGTAATAAATGCACGATGCAGCGAAAATTGGCGGCCAGCCGTTCATCCGGCCGCTACCCCGTTTTTGAGCCGATTTCAATAAATTTGAAACTTTGCCTTATCGCACAGCGTTTCGGGGCCGCTTTGTTGCATTTTGCCATACGCCGATACCTTTCACTTTTTCCGTATCCGGTTTTCCGGCACATTTTATAAATTTGCAGTTTTTGCAAAAAGCCACCCCCGAACCGGATAGGTTCGGGGGTGGCTGCTGTTATGGTATCTGCGGCGCGATCAATAGGAATAATCCGCCTCGATGCCGTACTTTTTGATGTAGCGCCACAGGGTGGTTTTGCTGACGCCCAGCTCTTCGGCCACCTTTTCGCGGCTGCCGCTGTGCTTGCGCAGCAGCTCGGCGATCTCCATGGCTTTCTGATCTTTGAACAGCACCACCTTTTCGGTGCCGGGCAGCAGCTTGGGAGTGATCTGCTCCACCTGCCGGCGCAGGAATACCTCGTCAATGTTGCGCTTTTCGGTCAGCAGCACTACACGCTCGCACACACTGTTCAGCTGATCGATGTTGCCGGGCCAGTCGTAATCCATCATGAACTGGCGGGCCCCCTGGGTCAGGTGCACATACCGCTTATATTTTTCCTGCCATTCGTCCAGATACAGCTCGGCCCAGGGCAGAATATCCTCGCGGCGGCGGCGCAGGGGCAGCACCTCTACACTCAGCACGCTGATGGCGTAGTACAGGTCGCTGCGGAACTCGCCCCGTTCGACCCGGGCCGCCAGATTGACGTCGGTGGCGGCGATGACACGCACCGCGGCGGCCACCGGCCGGTTGGAGCCGTTGTGCATAAACTTGCCCTGAATCAGGTTCAGCAGTTTATACTGCGTTTCAAAGGGCAGCGCCTCCACGTGGGACAAAAACAGGGTGCCATCCTGCGCAAGCTCGACCATGCAGGCGGGCGAGTCCTTGCGGGTGGTGTAGTTGCCAAACAGCATGGTGTCCAGCGTTTCGGGCAGCCAAGCGCTGCAGTCCAGCGGAACAAAGGCATTGTTGCGCACAAGGCTTTCGTTGTGGATGCACTGGGCCATCACACTTTTGCCGCTGCCGGCTTCGCCGGTAAGCAGAATGGGAGCCGTATATTTGGCAATGCGCTTGGCAAGGGCCACCATCTCCTGCCCTTCCCTGCTGATCACATTCAGCTTGTCGAAGTTGTGCTTGGCAATGTAGCCGCGCTGGTACAGCTCGCGGCGCAGCTCGCTGTCCATTTCGATCAGGCGGCGGCCTTCCTGAAAGGTCAGAATGGCGCCGGCCACCTCATCGCCCCAGCGGATGGGGGCCATGTTGACGATCACCGCCTTGTGACGGATATCGATCAGGAAGGCGTACACCTCTTTGCCAAAATACAGGGTGTCGTCCAGCACACGCTGATGGATGCCGGGCACCGCGTCCACGATCCGGTGTGCGATCAGGTCATCGGGGCTTTGCTCCAGCATTTCGTAACAGGCGCGGTTGACACGCAGAATCACGCCCTCGCGGTCCACCTGCATGATGCCGTTGAAGGTATGGTTGAGCATGGTGTCCATCTCGGCACTGTTTTTCTTTTCCAGATCGATGGCGTAGCAGATCCGCTCGGCAATGCGCAGGGCGTCCTGCAGGCTTTCTTCGCCCGACGAGCTGAATCGACAGGGGGTGCCAATGAACCGGGCGTGCTCGCACACGATATCGCCGCCGATTACTGCGTCACAGCCGTCGCGGGTGGCCTGCTCGACCGCGTCCAGCAGCTCGGTGTTGCCGCGCACAATGTAGGTTTGCAGCTGAATCCCGAACAGCTCGTTGAACTGGCTGGTGTCGGGCAGCATGTTGGAAAAGCCGATCAGGCCCAGCTTGGGGCAGTCCAACCCCAGCTCTTTTTTCACGTCCAGCATCACACGGCCCAGCTCCTGGGTAGTGATACGGATCTCGACCACCGGCATTTTTACACTGCGTTTGACAATCTGAGCCTGCAGGCCGCGGGCCACCACCAGGTCCCAGCCGTCCCGCTCCAGCTCCTGCGCGCGGGTTTCGATCTGGTTGGTCTGGGTGTATTCCAGACACACCTCGTCAATGTGAGAGATGGGTTTTTCCAGCAGAGGCTGGGCAATGGCGCACATTTCGCGGTAGGGCACAAGGATCGCAACTTTTGCCATAATGAAAGGTTCCTTTCAATTATTTCACTTCCGTTTCATTTTACCCTGTTGGCCGCTGTGCTGTCAACAGAAAAAGCAGCCGGGGGGCTGTTAATACCCCGGCTGCTTTTCGAAGAAGGAGAAATTATGAAAAAGTTTGGTTGTTGATTTTGGCGGATCAGCGGCCGATCTGAATGCCGGTCAGGTACTCGTAGTACTGGGCAATGGCGCTGTGATCCTTCTGGCCGCCTTCGTGGCTGTGCATCCACTGCATGATCTCCTGCACGGCAGCAGTCATGGGAACGGGCGAGCCAACGGTGTGGGCGCAGTCCAAAGCGTTGTTCAGGTCCTTGATGTGCAGGTCGATCTTGAAGCCGGGCTTGTCGTTGCCGGCGATCATCATCGGAGCCTTGGCGTTCATCACGGTGGAACCGGCCAGACCGCCCTTGATGGCCTGGAAGACCAGCTCGGGGTCAACACCGGCCTTCTGGGCCAGGGTCAGGGCCTCGGCCAGAGCCTGAATGTTGCAGGCAACGATGATCTGGTTGGCCAGCTTGGTGGTGTTGCCGGCGCCGACTTCGCCGCAGCGAACCACAGAAGCGCCCATGGTCTCCAGCAGGGGCTTGTAAGCGTCGAACACTTCCTGCTTGCCGCCGACCATGAAGCTCAGGGTGCCGTCGATGGCCTTGGGCTCGCCGCCGGAAACGGGAGCGTCCAGCATCTCAACGCCCTTCTCAGCCAGAGCAGCAGCAATCTCCTTGCTGGCAACGGGGTTGATGGAGCTCATATCAATAAACACAGAACCGGGCTTCATGTAGTTGGCAACGCCGTTTTCGCCCAGCATAACAGCCTTGACATGGGGGCTGTTGGGCAGCATGGTCAGAACCACGTCGCAGCTTTCGCCGATCTCCTTGTTGGTGGCAGCCTTGGCGCCGGCGGCAACAACCTCTTCCACCGAAGCCTTGTTCAGGTCGCTGACCAGCAGGTCGGTGTAGCCGCCCTTCAGGATGTTCTTTGCCATGGGCTTGCCCATGATGCCCAGACCAATCAGACCGATTTTCATATTCAAATACCTCCCAAAATAACATTCGTGGTGTAGTTTACGTTGTGGCCTTATTATAGGGCCGGCGGCAGCTGTCCACAAGTCGCAATTCTGCCAAAATCCGCAGCGAATTTTTTTGCAGTTTTTCCAGACTTTCAATCACGGAACAAAACGATGCAGATTTATGAAATGTTTGTTTCAATTTTGGTGCAAACTTTCCCTTACCACATTTGCATCCCGGCCTTATTCCCGATACAATAGAACCAACAAAACAGCATTTGTGCCACACCTACAGGAGGAACTTATGGCTTCTTTTATTACTGCCGGCGGCAAGGCTGCCGGGCCCATCGGCCAGGGCACCTGGTATCTGGGCGAAACCCCCGCCGCCTTTGCGGACGAACGCAAGGCCCTGCAGGCCGGCATCGAAGCCGGCATGACCCTGATCGACACCGCCGAAATGTACGGCGACGGCGCCGCCGAAGAGCTGGTGGGCAGCGCCATCCACGGCTTTGACCGCGAGCAGCTGTATCTGGTCAGCAAGGTGTATCCCTTCAACGCCGGGCGGCGCAACATCTTCCGCAGCTGCGAAAACAGCCTGCGCCGCATGCGCACCGATTATCTGGACCTGTACCTGCTGCACTGGCGCGGCTCGGTGCCCTTTGCCGAAACGGTGGAATGCATGGAAGAGCTGAAAGCCAAGGGCCGCATTCGCGCCTGGGGCGTAAGCAATCTGGACACCCGGGACATGCAGCAGCTGCTGGCGGTGCCGGGCGGCGCCGGCTGCGTCACCGATCAGGTGCTGTACCATTTGGGCAGCCGCGGCATCGAGTTTGATCTGCTGCCCTGGCTGCAGCAGCGGGACATTCCGGTGATGGCCTACTGCCCGCTGGCACAGGCCGGCCGGCTGCGCCGCGGCCTGTTTGCTCACCCTGCCGTGCAGGACATTGCCTTTGCCCGCAATGCAACGCCCGCGCAGGTGCTGCTGGCCTTTTTGCTGGCCCGCCCCGGGGTCATGCCCATTCCCCGCACCGGCCATGCCTACCACACCATGGAAAACGCCGCCGCGGCCGATCTGAAGCTGACCGCCGCCGAGCTGGCCGCGCTGGACGCCGCCTTCCCCGCGCCCAAGCGCAAGGTACCGCTGGACATCCAATAAGCAAACACCGCCGTCCCGGACAGGTTCCGGGGCGGCGTTTTTTTGCTCCGCTTGCCCGCACCGCCGGGCGGTGTTATAATGAATTTCAAGCCTACTATTATAAATAAGGAGCCGCACCATGGATTTTACCGCCATTGCCCGGCAGCGGCAAAGCTGCCGCAGCTACGACACCGCCCGCCCCATCGAGCCCGAAAAGCTGAACGCCGTGCTGGAAGCCGCCCGCCTTGCCCCGTCGGCCTGCAACGGCCAGCCCTGGCACATCACAGTGTGCAAAGGCGCCGCCGCCCAAAAAGCGGCTGCCGCCTGCATGGGCATGGGCATGAACAAATTTGCCCCCGACGCCCCGGTGCTGCTGGTGATTTCGGAAAAACCCTATGTGCGCACCGCTGCCGTGGGCGCCAAGCTGAAAAACAACGACTACCGTTCCATCGACATTGGCATTGCCGCCGCCTACATCACCGCCGAAGCCGCCGCCCAGGGGCTGGGCAGCTGCATTCTGGGCTGGCTGGACGACGCCAAGCTGCGGGCATTGTGCCATCTGGACATGCCGGTGCGGCTGGTGATCACCCTTGGCTACGCCAAGCCGGACGATCCGCTGCGTAAAAAGGTGCGCAAACCGCTGGACGAGCTGGTAAGCGAAGTGAGCGAGTAAAAGGAAGATTGTCACAGCCATGAAAACAAAACCCCTGAACCGGCAGATGATCCCGGTGATCCTCAGTCTGGCATGGCCCACCATGCTGGAACAGCTGATGCAGACCGCGGTGCAGTACATCGACACCGCCATGGTGGGCAGCCTTGGCACCGAGGCCACCGCCGCGGTGGGTGCCACCAGCACAGTAAACTGGCTGATCGGTTCGAGCATTTCAGCGCTGAGCGTGGGCTTTCTGGCCTACATTGCCCGGGCCATCGGTGCCGGCGAACATCAAAACGCCAGAAAAGCGGTCAATCAGGCCGCCCTTGCCGCGCTGGCAGTGGGCAGCCTGTTCACTGTTCTGACCCTGTCGCTGAGCGGGGTGATCCCGGTGTGGATGCAGGTGGACCCCGCCATCCGCACCCTGGCCAGCCAATATTTCTTTATTTTGTATCTGCCCATGCTGCCCCGGGCCGCCACCATCATCTTTGGCACCGTGCTGCGGGCCGCCGGCGACACCAAAACACCCATGAAGGTGGGGGTTCTGGTCAACCTGATCAACGTGGTGCTGAACTTTCTGTTCATCTACCCCACCCGCACGGTGCAGCTGGCGGGGTTGGCGTTCACCATGCCCGGCATGGGCTGGGGGGTGATCGGCGCGGCCATCGCCAGCGCCGTGGCCTTTGCGGCAGGCGGCATCTGCATTACCACGGTGCTGTGGCGGCACCCCCGCATTTCGCCCAAGGGCGGCAGCTTCAAGCCTGATCTTGAAATTCTGCGCCCCTGTCTGAAGGTGGCGTTTCCCAACATGCTGCAGCGGTTTGGCACCAGTCTGGGCTATGTGGCCTTTGCCTCGATGATCAATTCGCTGGGGCCGGTGGCCACCGCCGCCCACACCATTGCCAACACGGTGGAATCCGCCTTTTATATTCCGGGCTACGGTATGCAGACCGCCGCCGCCACTCTGGCCGGCAACGCCTACGGCGCGCGGGACAAGCAGCGGATGGAAGAACTGGCCGCCATGTTCATTCCCATCGAAATTGGGCTGATGATTTTGTCGGGCGGTACCCTGTTTGCCGCCGCGCCGGCCCTGATGGGGATTTTTTCCACCAGCAGCGAGGTGATCGCCCTTGGCGCAACGGTGCTGCGCATGGTGGCGGTCAGCGAGCCCTTCTACGGCTTTTCGATCATCATCGAAGGCATGATGCAGGGCGTTGGCAAAACCAAGCTGCCCTTTGTGTTTAACATCTGCGGCATGTGGGGGGTGCGCATTGTGGGCACCTTTGTGTGCACCCAGCTGCTGGGGCTGGGGCTGATTGCCGCATGGGGCTGCATGATCGCCCACAACCTGCTTTTGTTCTGCCTGTTTTTGCTGTGCTACCGCAAGGGCTACTGGAATCCACTGAAGCAGTAATTTATATACTTTATGTAATAATAAGAAGAACCCCGCCGGCCCTTGCTTTGGGCAGGCGGGGTTTTGTGTTTACTGCAGCACCTTCAGGGGGCTGTTTTCCACCCAGAGGGTGCCATCCAGCGGACGGGTCAGTGCAAAGGTGCCGTCGGCCGACACCCGGGCCGGGTCCAGCGCGAAAAAGTCGCTTTCGACCAGATTGGTCGGGTCAGCATCCTGCGCAGAGCCCACAATGCACACCCAGTGGCCGTAATAGGCGCTGGTGGTGATGTGGGGGTAATCCACCTCGGTCCAGCCATCGGCTGCGGCGTGGTATTCAGAGGTAGACAGGCGGTTGGAATGTTTTTTTACACCCTCCACCGCCACGTTCTGCAGATGCACGATCACCGGGCGGCCGGCGTTCAGCTCGTCATACAGCTTGGTCAGGCAGCCGGCGCGGTCGGCCGACCAGTCGGAAAAGCCGCCCTTCCACCACAGTGCGCCGTTGCTCCACATACCCTTGCCGCTGCAGATCTCGCCGTCCGCCACGGTGCGGGCATACCGCATGGCGTACAGGCTGCACTGGCCGGTGGCCTGATTGCCAATGGTCAGGATCTGCTGCCGATCAAAGGGC
Organism: Faecalibacterium sp.; assembly: GCA_017483235.1. GTDB lineage: Bacteria > Bacillota > Clostridia > Oscillospirales > Ruminococcaceae > Faecalibacterium. Next base: position 11,224 of record JAFULE010000094.1, read on the forward strand.
AGCAGATACAACCCGTCGGTCAGCTGTACCTGCCGGATGGGCAGGCCGTCGTCCGGCACTGTAACGGTGCACCGGGCCGCGGCAGCCGTACCGTCGGCAGCGGCAACCGTGATCACCGCCGTGCCGGGGTTGTGGGCGGTGACCAGCCCGGTTTCATCCACCGTGCAGACAGTGGGATCATCGCTTTGGTAGACAAAACCCACCATGCCGCCGGGCATCGCCTGCGCGCTAAGCCCACAGCTTTGGTCGCGGGCAAGGGTAAGGGCATACTGCAGCTGGGGCAGGGCGCTATCCTGTGCGGCGGGCGCCGGCTGGGCGGCGACGGCTTCGCCGGTCAGCGAAACCACTGCAGGCAGCTCGGCCACACTGCGGGGCGCCGCCAAGGCACACACCGGCAGTAAAACCGCCAGACACAAACCGGCCATCAGGGACACAACCCGCCGCCGGGCTTTGCAATGCTGCATGGCAAAACCCTCCTTTCGCAAAAAACAGATCGAATACACGCAAGCTGTGCGTGAATGCTCATAAAAAAGGTGCGGCCACACCGCACCTTGCGCATTATACCATACTTTTGCCGAATGTCCAGAAAAAAGCTCGAATTTTCACATAATTTTACGCGATGCACCGTCAAAGCTCACAAAGCCGGCGGTTTTTTTCGGTGAAAACTGCACACAGCGGAGATTTTTGGAAAAAGACACGACAAACCGTGAAATTGCTGTATAATAAACCCCGGCGGCCAAAAAGCCGCGCCCGCCTGTTTTTTCCGCAACACGAAAGGATGTGCCGTTATGTGGCGTACCAATCGGATGCAGCAGTTTCTGGATTGCCTGAACGATCTGGAGCGCGACCCCTATGTGCAGCAGCTGCGCAAATTCAATCAGCATACCGCCGCCACCACCCGGTACGACCATTGCCTGTGCGTGGCCTATTTCAGCTTTACCATCTGCCGCTGGCTGGGGTGGGACTATGTGGCTGCCGCCCGGGGCGGCATGCTGCACGACCTGTACATGGCCGAATGGGAAGGCAGCGACGGCGGCGCCTTAAGCCGCTGGCGCACCCATCCGCACGCGGCGCTGCAGAACGCCCGCCGCTTTGGGCTAAGCAAAAAGGAAGAGGACATTATCGTCAACCACATGTTCCCCCTGACCCCAGTGCTGCCCCGCTACAAGGAAAGCTATGTGGTCAGCACTGCCGACAAGATCGCCGCCGTGCTGGAAAAAACCCATCTGGTGCGCCCGCTGGGCATCTGCCAAAGCTGCCGCGCCATTGCCGAAGCCGCCTGATCGCTGTTGACAAACCCCACCGGCTGGCCCTATAATGAACCCAGACCTGTACGTATTCACCAACGTGCCGTGGCAATGCTGCGGCACGTTTTTTTGCATCAGCAAGGATGTGATCGCATGGCCAAGCAGGCCCTGATCCCCGAACAGCAGTATACCCGCATGACCACCGCCCCGGTGGGCGAACTGATCGCCTCGATGGCGGTGCCCAACATCGTTACCCACATCATCACCAGTGTGTACAATCTGGCCGACACCTTTTTTGTGGGGCAGATCGGCACCAGCGCAACCGCCGCGGTGGGTGTGGTGTTTTCCATCGTATCGGTGCTGAACGCACTGGGCTTCTGGGTGGCCACCGGCGGCTCGGTGCTGATGAGCCAGTATCTGGGCGCCAAAAAGAACAAGGAAGCCAACACGGTGTTTTCCACCGCGTTCTGCCTGTCCTTCGGGCTGGGTGTGCTGGTGTGCGCAGGCGGCCTTGCGGGCGGCGCACCGCTGATGCGGTTTCTGGGCGCCACCGACACCATTCTGCCCTATGCGCAGGAGTACGGCTTCTGGATTTTGCTGGCGGCCCCCTTTACGGCCGCCAACACCGCACTGGCACAGGGGCTGCGCGGCGAGGGCCTTGCCCGGCAGTACATGGTAGGCCAGATGGCCGGCGGCCTGCTCAATATGGTGCTGGACCCGCTGTTCATCTTTGTATTCCACTGGGGTGTGGGCGGCGCCGCGCTGGCCACCGCCATCAGTCAGGCAGTCAGCTGGGGCTACATGTTCAGCTTTTACCTGCGGGGTAAAACGCAGGTCAAGTTCTCGGTGCGGTATCTGGCCCGCACCGGTGCCGAGTATGCCGCCCTGCTGCGGATGGGCGTGCCCAGCGTTTGCCGCCACGGCTGCTTTACCATTGCCAACATTGCATTGAACACGGTGGCCGGCGGCTGGGGCGATGCCGCCATTGCCGCTATGAGCGTTACCGGCCGGCTGCAGACGCTGGCCAACGGCATTGCCATGGGCCTGAACCAAGGTGCCCAGCCGGTGATCGGCTACGCCAACGGTATGAACAACCAGAAGCGGGTGCGGCAGGCCTACTTCTTCATGCTCAAGTTCTCTACCCTTGTAATGGTAGGGCTGGGGGCTGCGGCCATCGGCTTTGCACCGCAGCTGATCGGCATCTTCCGGGATGACGCCGAGGTCATCCGCATCGGCGCGGGCGCGCTGCGAATGGTCTGTGTCTGCCTGCCCTTCCTCAACTGCATCAACTGCTGCACCACCCTGTTCCAGATCACCGGCAACCCGCTGCCCAGCAGCACCATCATTCTGGTGCGCACCCTGCTGTTCTATCTGCCGCTGCAGTTTGGGCTGCCGCAGCTGTGGGATTTGGCCGGTGTGCAGGCCGCCGCCCCGCTGGCCGATGTGCTGGCCGCCTGTGTGGCGCTGCCCATGGCGCTGCGCTATCTGCAGAAAAAGGCGGCACAAAACCAATAAAACAAGAAAACGCGAGCGCATTCTGCTTTGAATGCGCTCGCGTTGTTTTTTATACTGATTATTCTTCGTCCAGAATGGCGATGTGCACGTCGGTCAGCTGCTTGGGCTCGACCCGGCTGGGGGCGTCCATCATCACGTCCTGTGCGTTCTGGTTCATGGGGAAGGTGATGACCTCGCGGATCGACTCCTCACCGGTCAGCAGCATGATCAGGCGGTCCACGCCGGGGGCAGCGCCTGCGTGCGGGGGTGCGCCGTAGCAGAAGGCCTCGTACATGGCGGGGAACTTCTTCTTCACGTCCTCTTCGCCCAGACCCACCATCTCGAAGGCCTTGACCATAACCTCGGGGTTGTGGTTGCGCACCGCGCCGGAGGCACTCTCATAGCCGTTGCAAACCAGGTCGTACTGGTTGGCGTTGATGGCCAGCAGCTTTTCGGTGTTGCCCTCGGCCTCTTCCAGTGCCTTCAGGCCGCCCTGCGGCATGCTGAACGGGTTATGGCAGAACTCCAGCTGGCCGCTTTCTTCGCCGATCTCGTACATGGGGAAGTCCACGATCCAGCACAGAGCGTACTGATCCTCGTCAAAGTGGCCGGGCACACGCTTGCCCAGCATGGTGCGGATGACGCCGGCGGTCTTCTGGGCGGCCGACTTTTTGCCGGCGGCCATGCAGACGAAGCTGCCGGGCTTCAGGTTCAGCTTTTCAGTCAATGCGGGAGCGCACTCCTGCAGGAACTTGGAAACGCCGCCGGTCAGATTGCCATTATCGTCCACCTTGACCCAGCAGGCCTTGTTGCCGGTCTGAACTTCCACGTCGGAGAGCAGCTTGTCGATCCACGTGCGGGCCTGGGCGAATTTGTCCACGACAACAGCCTTAACGGTGTTGCCCTCGAAGGGGCCGAAGCCGCAGCCCTGGACCTCAGCGGTGATGTCGGTGATCTCCAGGTCGATACGCAGGTCAGGCTTGTCGGAGCCGTAGCGCTCCATGGCCTCGTTGAAGGGGATGTGCTTCCAGGGTGCGGGAGAGATCCGCTTGTACTTGCCGAACTTCTCGTAA
>JAFULE010000095.1 GCA_017483235.1 Faecalibacterium sp.
CAAGGATGTGGTCAACCCCACCGCCTGCATCCTGTCTGCCGCCATGATGCTGCGGTACAGCTTTGGCATGGCAGAAGAAGCCGACGCCATCGAGGCCGCGGTGGGCAAGGTGCTGGACAAGGGTCTGCGCACCGCCGACAACATGAGCGAGGGCTGCACCTGTCTGGGCTGCGCCGCCATGGGCGACGCCATTCTGGCAGAGATCTGATCGGTTTAAAAAGAGCAGACCGGGCACGGCGCCAAAAGCGCTGTGCCCGGTCTTGTTTGGGTGGGTGGGGCATGGTACAATCGGGAAAAGGGATTGAAAAACTTGAATTTGACGGAGGATAGCTTGATGATTGGCAGCATCGTTAGAGTAATCGTTGATCGACCGCTTGGATCCTTCCATCCAAAACACAAAGACATCTGCTACTCCGTTAACTATGGATACATTCCCAATGTTCTGGCACCCGACGGTGAAGAACAGGATGCATACATTTTAGGAATCGACAAGCCTGTCACAGAATTCGTTGGGCAAGTCATCGCAATCATTCACAGATTTGACGATGTAGAGGAGAAATGGATCGTAGCGCCGGAAAACAGCTCCTATACAAAGGAAGAAATCATGAAGCAGATTGCATTTCAGGAACAATACTTTCGCACAGAAATCAGATTGTAACATTCCAGTTTATCGTTCCCACCACTTCTCCCGCACACAAAAGCCCCGTCCGCTGCCGGACGGGGCTTGTTCTGTTTTCTTTTTCGCTTATTGATCACTTTCGGTCGCCGCCGTTCAGCTTTACCACCGCCACCGCAATCAGAATGCCCATGGTCACCCACGGCCATGCGGCCTGCGCAAATTCCGCCATAATCTTTCCTCCGTTTATCACTCGTGCAGGGCACGCTCGGCGGTAAGCCGGCTGCGCTTTTGCCGGATGCGGTGGATGCAGTAGCCGGGCAGCCCGGCTTCCGCCACGCAGAGCAAGCCCATCAGAACGTTGGGCCAGCTGTCAATCTTCACGCCGACATACAGATTTCCGACGCCGGCCAGCAGTGCCATTGCGCCCACCACCGTCAGCATGGCAAGGATCTTATCCAGCTGGCGGATGCGGCTGTCAATGTCCGAGAACAGCTCGAACGGGCCTTCGGCAGCCGGCTTGCGGAAGTAGATCCACTTGGCCATCCGGCCGATGTACTCGGCGCCGGTACTCTCCACAAAATCGATGTAACTGCGGTCGGCAAGGTTTTCCATCAGCTGCAGCTTTACGATGTACTCGCCGGGGGCGCAGCGGCGGAAGGTGTACTTGCAGAAGGCGACCTCTTCCAGCACCCAGCCGTCGGCCGCCATGCCGTTCAGCCAGACATCCTCCTCCTCAAACTGCCACACCCAGATCCACTTGCGGATGGTGCGGCGGGGCGGAGCCTCGCCGTGCTGCTGCTCGTAGCGGCAGCGCTGCTTGTACTCGTTCAGCTGGCGGATGCCGCCCACGAACAGCCCTTCCAGCACAACCAACACCGGCAGCACTCCCACCTGGTAGCCCACCGCGTCCTCAAAGCGGAACATCAGCGAAAGCACATTCAGCAGGTTGATGCCCAGCAGCACCGTCACCGAGGTAAGCATCGGCATCAGCCGGTCGACCTGCCGCAGCCGAGCTTCCGGGGTGGGCATCAGCTCAAAATCGCCCTTTTTGCGGAAGTAGGCCCACCACATCATATTGCCGATGCACTCGGCGCCCTCGGCCTGCTTTTGGGCAATGTACTCCTGTCCGTCGGCGCTGTTCGGCCAGCTGCTCAGCATCGCCAGCCGGGTGGTGTACTCGCCCGGCTGGCACCGCTCGAAATGATAGATGGCGTAGCCCACCCGGCTCAGCGCCCAGCCCTCGGCGGCCATCTGTGCCAGCCACTGTTCTTCTTCCTCAAACTGCCAGGCCCAGAACCACTTATTTACGGTCATATACTTTTGTTCGGTCATGGTCACTTCTCCTCCCTCGGTTCACTCTGCCCCGCCCAGCAGCGCGGCGCCGTTGGCGGCCAGCTCCTGCAGGCGCTGCAGTTCGGCCTGTGCCACCGCCCGCCCCGCCGGGGTGATGCGATATTCTTTTTTGCGGCTGCCGGCTTCGCCGGGCAGCTCTTCGATCCAGCCTTTGCCGCACAGATTGTTCAGCGCACCATACAGGGTGCCTGCCGCCAGCCGCACCCGACCGCCGCTCATCTGGGCCACCTTTTGCATAATGCCGTAGCCGTGCAGCGGCTGCAGCAGTGCCAGTAAAATGTAATAGACCGCTTCGGTCAGGGCCAGTGTTTCCCCCATAGTGCTCCTCCGTTTTATCGTCCGCCGTTATATCGTCAATCGATACAGTTTCCGCCACCAGTATATCGTACGCCGATATAGTTGTCAATCTTTTTCCCAAAAACTTTTGCATACAGGCATGAAGCGGCGGCATTTATGCCCCGGTGATATTTGAACATCTTTCAGTTGACAGTCTCCCGCCGTTGGGGCTATACTTAATAGGTTAAATGCCGTTTGGGGCACGGATTGCGCCGCGCTGCACGGCATCATGGAGGGAATTGGAAATGTTGACACTGGACAAGGTATATCATGCCGCATTTGTTTTGAAGGATGTGGCCCGCCGCACCGATCTGATCGCGGCCCCCAAGCTGACCAGCAAAAGCCAGCTTTACTTAAAAACCGAAAACCTGCAGATGACCGGCAGCTTCAAGCTGCGCGGCGCCTACTACAAGATCAGCCAGCTTTCGCCCGAAGAACGGGAAAAGGGTGTGATCGCCTGCAGCGCGGGCAACCATGCGCAGGGCGTGGCACTGGCCGCCACCCGCATGGGCATTAAAAGCGTGGTGTGCATGCCGGACGGCGCCCCCATCATGAAGGTGGAAAGCACCAAAAATCTGGGCGCTGAGGTCTGCCTTGTGCCCGGCACCTACGACGATGCCCACGACAAGGCCGTGCAGCTGCAGGAAAGCACCGGCATGACCTTTGTGCACCCTTATGACGACGAGCAGGTGATCGCCGGGCAGGGCACCATCGGTTTGGAAATTCTGGACCAGCTGCCCGATCTGGACGCAGTGATTGTGCCCATTGGCGGCGGCGGCCTGATTTCGGGCGTGGCCTTTGCCATTAAAAGCCTGCGCCCCGACGTAAAGGTGTACGGCGTGCAGGCAGCCGGCGCAGCCAGCATGTTCCGCGCCTACCGCGACCACAGCTATGGCATTTTGGACAGCGTGTCCACCTTTGCCGACGGCATTGCGGTAAAGGTCCCCGGCCAGACCACCTTTGAGCTGGTGGAAAAATATGTGGACGACGTAGTGACCGTAAGCGAAGACGAGATTGCCGCGGCCATTCTTTCCCTGATGGAAAACCAGAAGCTGGTGGCCGAAGGTGCCGGCGCGGTGCCTGTGGCGGCAGCCCTGTTCGATAAGCTGCCCATCGAGGGCAAAAAAGTGGTGTGCGTCATTTCGGGCGGCAACATCGATGTGAACATTCTGTCCCGCGTGATCACCCGCGGCCTGATGATGAGCGGCCGCAAGTCGAACCTGACCATCGCGCTGGAGGACAAGCCCGGCCAGCTGACCCGCGTGTCGGATATTGTGTCCAAGTGCGGCGGCAACGTGGTGTCGGTGCAGTACGACGGCAGCGACCCCAACATGGCCATTTCCAGCTGTTTCCTCAAGCTGGGCCTCGAAACCCGCGACGCCAACCAGATCGAGCAGATCCGCACCGAGCTGACCCGCGCAGGCTTTGAAGTTGTAACCGAACGTGTATGAGCAACTCATCTCACATAAACTGAAAGGACGGTACCCCCCTATGAAACAGATCAACACCAACAACGCCCCCGCCGCCATCGGCCCCTACAGCCAGGCTTTGGATCTGGGCAATCTGGTCTTTGTGTCCGGCCAGCTGCCGGTCATTCCCGCCACCGGTGAAATGCCCGCCACCGTGGAAGAGCAGGCCAACCAGAGCCTGACCAACCTGAAGGCTATTCTGGCCGAAGCCGGCCTGACCATGGCCGATGTGGTGAAGACCGTGATCTTCCTGGCCGACATCAACGACTTTGCCGCCGTGAACGCGGTGTACGCCCAGTTCTTTGCCCAGCCCTACCCCGCCCGCAGCTGCGTGCAGGTGGCCGCCATTCCCAAGGGCGCCAAGGTTGAGATCGAGTGTATTGCCAAGCGCGGCTGATACACACAGCCTGATGGATGCATAAACAACGCCCCGGTGCAGCTGCACCGGGGCGTTTGTTGTTGGATCAAAGCTGCCGCAGATATTCCAGCATTTCGGTAAAGCTGCCGCGGGGGCCCTGCCACACATAGCCATCCCGTGCGGGTTTCAGGCAATCGGTGATCAGGTAGCCCTGCTGCAGCCCCGCCGCCTGCGAAGCCTGCATATCCTCGCCCTCGTCGTTGCCGATCATCAGACAGTTGGCCGGATCAAGGCCCAGCTCGGCACAGATGGCGGTGTAATAAGCGGGGTTCGGCTTGCAGAAGCGCTGCTGCTCAAAGGCAGTCACCTTATCAAAAGCGGCCGGGGTCAGACCCATCCAGCTTAAGCGAGCCTCTTGCGCCGCCATGGGGAACAAGGGGTTTGTGGCCAGCACCACCACCGGGGCTTTCTGCCGGGCCAGCGCCACCGCTTCGGCTGCCATCGAGTTGGGCTTTGTAGCCACACGGGCTTTGTGAAATTCGTTGTGATAGAACTGCGCGGTCAGCGGGCGCAGAGCTGCATGGTCGGCACCGGGGGTCAGGGCATCGAACATCTGCCATAACAACTCTTCGTTTGTGTTGCTGCCGTCGTTTTTAACCATGGCGCCCACACCGGACCAAATTGCCTTGACCATAACCTTGGGATCGAACCCATAGGG
>JAFULE010000096.1 GCA_017483235.1 Faecalibacterium sp.
AAGGTGCCGCGCAGACGGTTGACGATCAGGGTGGACAGAGCCTCGCCCTCGATGTCCTCGGCAACGATCAGCAGCTTGCGGCCGGACTGAACGATCTGCTCCAGCAGGGGCAGCAGGTCCTGGATCACGCTGATCTTCTTGTCGGTGATCAGCACCACAGCCTCGTCCATAACAGCTTCCATCTTCTCGGTATCGGTGACCATATAAGGGGTCAGGTAGCCTCGGTCAAACTGCATGCCTTCCACGATCTCGCTGTAGGTTTCGGCAGTGGTCTTGTTTTCTTCGATGGTGATCACACCGTCGGAGGTGACCTTTTCCATAGCCTCGGCGATCAGACGGCCGATCTCGGGGTCGCCGGAAGAAACAGTGCCGACACGGGCAATGTCATCAGCGCCCTTCACCTTCTGGCTGTTGGCCTTGATTGCCTGCACGGCAACCTTAACGGCCTTCTGCATACCACGGCGCACATCCATGGGGTTGGCACCGGCGGCAACGTTCTTCATGCCCTCGTTGACCATGGCCTGTGCCAGAACGGTGGCGGTGGTGGTACCGTCGCCGGCAGCATCGTTGGTCTTGGTGGCAACTTCGCGCACCAGCTGGGCGCCCATATTCTCGAAGGCGTCTTCCAGCTCAATCTCCTTGGCGATGGTCACACCGTCGTTGGTGATAACGGGGCTGCCGAACTTTTTGCCCAGCACCACGTTGCGGCCCTTTGGGCCGATGGTGATCTTAACGGTATCGGCCAGCTTGTCGATGCCGGCGCAAAGAGCCTTGCGGGCTTCTTCGCCCTGCTTGATCTGTTTTGCCATAATAGTAATCTCCTTATCAATCATAGAATGGGCCGCCCGGCCGATCGGCAGGCAGCGCGGTTACTGGCAGAGGTTAATCCTGCACGATAGCCAGAATGTCGCTCTGACGAACGATGGTGCACTCTTCGCCGTCCACCTTGACCTCGGTGCCGGAATACTTGCTGGTCAGAACCTTGTCGCCGACCTTTACGATCATTTCAACTTCATGGCCGTCCACCATGCCGCCGGGGCCAACCGCCACAACAACGGCAACCTGGGGCTTTTCTTTGGCGGAAGCGGTCAGAATGATACCACCGCGGGTGGTTTCTTCGGCTTCCATCATTTTGATGACGACACGGTCTGCAAGAGGCATGATTTTCATGATGCCTGCCCTCCTATAAAATTAAATTTTATTTAAAACGACTTTATTTTAGCACTCGCTTGTTTGGAGTGCTAAAGCTATTTTAGCCATATAGGCTGTAAAAATCAAGCATTTGAACCAAAGTTTTTTGTAAAGAAATTATGACCGGCCCGGATACGGGTCGGTCATAATGCTTTTAAAACGTATCTTCGTTGTTTATACAGTTTCCTTGTGCTGTGCGTACCGGGCGTAAACCTTTGCGGGAAGAATGACACGGCCGCCAAGGGGCAGCACATGGGCGGCAATTCCCGCCGCTTCACGGCATTCGCCGTCCACATTGACCACAATGGGCTTATCGGTATTGTCGGCAGCGCGGATCTCGACCGAACGGCAGCGGTGGAACTCGACTACATCGGCCAGTTCGGAAACGATCTGCCCGCCCATCATATGCTTGCCCTTCTGATACAGCGGCAGAACCTTTGCAATGCGCAGCAGGGGCATTTTGCGCACGATCACCACATCCAGCAGGCCGTCGTCCATGCTGGATTCAGGGGCGGCACAAAAACCGCCGCCATAATAGCCGCCGTTGCACACTGCGGTCAACAGGCATTCCTCGGTTTGAGTGTAGCCATCCAGCGTGATGCTCAGCTTGCGGCCCAGCCGGCCCATCAGCCGCTTTACAATGGAAAGACGGTATGCCATTTCGCCCCCGCAAAACGGCAGGCGACGGAACATGGGGATCTGATAGGCAATTTCAGCATCCAGACCGGCAGAGCAGATGGTGGCACACATGCCGTAGCCGGACTGGATCAGGTCAATGTCCATTTCCACACCGGAAAACTGATCGGTCAGATCCTGAAATTCTTCCCGGGTACCAAAGTTACGCAGAAAATCGTTGCCGCTTCCGTAGGGAATGCAGCCCACCGCCACATTCTTATACTGGTATGCGCCGCTGATCACTTCGTTGAACGTGCCGTCGCCGCCCACGGCATACAGGCGCACTTCCTCTCCTGTTTCGCCATATTTCTGCGCCAGTTCCCGTGCATGGCCGGGGTGCTCGGTGCGCACAACGGTATATTCGGCAACACCGGCGCGGGCTGCAGCTTCGGGCAGCATCTGATCCAGCTTTTCGCTGATATCAAAACCGCCGGCGATGGGGTTGACAATAAACACGATCTTCATAGGATAACTTCCACCTCAACAGGGCATGCTATTTTTATTCATACTCTGTAAAGATAAAGTATCTGTTTGCTTCCGGCAAGGGCATCAAACCGGTCATTTGCCAAATCTTAACCAAACTTGGTACAAATCGAGGTTATTGTATGGAAATTTTACGCATTGCAATACAAAGTTTTTCTTCCCTTGCTGTGCTGTTCTGCCTTACCCGGCTGACCGGCAAATGCAGCATCAGCCAGCTGGAACCCTTTGATTATATCAACAGCATTACCATCGGTAACCTGGCGGCAGGTTTTGCGGTTTCGGAACGGCAAAACTGGGCGCTGCATCTGACAGCCCTCGTCATCTGCGGGCTGATAACGGCCGGCGTTGGCTGGCTGCGCTGCAAAAGCCTTGCTTTGCGTACCGTAGCCGACGGCCGGCCGCTGATCGTGTTTGCCCACGGCACCATTGAAAAACAGAACCTGCTGAAAGCCAAAATGGATCTGAACACCTTTCTGGCACAATGCCGTCTGGCCGGATACTTTGACCTGGATCAAATTGAGTATGCCATTCTGGAAACCAATGGCCAAATCAGCTTTTTGCCCAAAGCCGCCGCACGCCCGGCTACCCCGGAAGACCTCAACCTGTCGCCCGCACCCGAGGGGGTGTTCACCAGCCTGATTCTGGACGGCAAGCTGCAGAAAGAAAGCCTGCAGCACATTGGAAAAAATGAACAATGGCTGCACAAACAGCTGCACACTGCAGGCATTGGGCAGATTAGCGAAGTGTTTTATGCCGGCTGTGATGTGTACGGCAACTTTCGTGCCTGCCGCATGCCAAAAAGCGGTTTGTAACAAAAGAAATCGCCCGCCAGTGGAGAAAACTCCATGGCGGGCGCGGTACAGGACATTACATGGGGGTGATCAGGTTTTCATCCTCGTCAAATTCCAGCGGCTGGGGTTCAGACATTGCCGTAAGATTAGGATACTTGCCGGCCTTGACCTCCTCGTAATACGCCTCAGACAGCATGATATCGCCCACATGCAGGGTATTTTTGATGCGCACCACACGGGGATTGTTCAGATCGATCTGGTTTGCGGTACGCAGACAGGCCTGGATCGCCTCTTTGTCGGTGGCTACTACCGGCGGCATCATGCCCGAACGCAAAACCGTGCTGGTAAAGCAGTTGGGATAGATCACTTCCGGGTCAAGCTTATTGTACAGCTTTGCCGGGATCACATCACACAGGCCCATGCCATTGGCATTGCCGTGGGAACTTTCCACCAGATCCAGAATGGTGGTACGCTTCACCTTCAGACCGCCGCTGCCGTATGGAGTAGACCAGGTGCCGGAGATGTTGGGGTCAACACCGGTGCCGCTGTAGCATTTGCCCATCTCGTTCACGATCAGAACATCTGCCTCTTCCACCAGAATTTTGGGCATCTGAGTAAAGGAGAATTTCAGCAGCTCCGGCTCGCGCTGCATGATCTGATCGGCGGGGATGGCTTCGATCAGCGTGGTCTGATCGTAAGCGTTTTCCACGCAGGGAATGGCAAACAGGATTTTGGAATTGGCCAGCACCACCTTGGCATTGGCTTCCAGATTTTTTGCCATGTTGCCAAGGCCGTCGCTGTGCACACTGGCCGCGCCCTTCTGCTTGCCAAGGCCCACCACCATCATCTTG
>JAFULE010000097.1 GCA_017483235.1 Faecalibacterium sp.
GCCCCCATTACGGTGTGCATTGTGGGGCTGGGCTTTTGCATGGCCGGCATCTACCCTACCGCCAACAGCATGATCGGCGACCTATGCAGGCAGTACCCGCTGGCCATGAGTGTGCTGCTGACCATTACCGGCATCGGCGCCATTGTGATGCCGTCGGTGGTAGGCTGGGTGGCCGAGGGCTTTGGCATTACCGCCGGCATGTATGCCATTCTGGCTGCGGTGATCGTGGACGTAGCCCTGATTTTTGGAAATGCATTGTTCTGCCGTGAAAAAAAGAATTGAACCGGATATACAAAACCCCGCCCGTCTGCGTTTGGCGCAGATGGGCGGGGTTTATTCTTGCTCAGTCTTCAACGGAAACGGGCAAAGACCTATTTATTCTCTCAAATCGCCAACCCACTCACACACTTTCGGCGGGCAATTCCAGGATCTGCGCCGCACTGTCGGCGTCCAGCGTTTGCACCTCGCGCAGCTTGCGGTTGATGGCGCGGGTACGGGTGCCGATGAGCTTATCCAGATCCTCGTCGGTCTGGCGCAGGCGCTGCTGCATTTTTACAAGCCCCTCGCTGAATTTTTCAAACTCGGTTTTTACTGCACCCAGCACCTGCCACACCTCGCCCGATCGTTTCTGGATGGCAAGGGTCTTAAAGCCCATCTGCAGGCTGTTGAGCAGCGCCGCCATGGTGCTGGGGCCGGCGATGTTTACCTGATATTCCCGCTGCAGCTTTTCCAGAAGGCCGCGGTTGACCACCTCGGCATACAGCCCCTCGAAGGGCAGAAACAGAATGGCAAAATTGGTGGTGTGGGGCGGGGCCACATATTTGGTGCGGATGTCCTTTGCTTCGAGCCGCAGCACCGCCTCCAGTGCTTTGGCCGCCTGCTCCACCGCGGCAGGGTCGGCGCTGTTGTAGGCGTCCAGCAGGTGGGCGTAGGTGTCGCCCGGGAACTTGGAGTCGATGGGCAGCCACACCGATGCACCATCCACGCCGGGCAGCCGCACCGCATACTCGACCCGGTTGGTGCTGCCGGGCACGGTGGCCACGTTAACCGCGTACTGCTCGGGGGCCAGAATTTCTTCCAGAATGGCACCCAGCTGCACCTCGCCCAGAATGCCGCGGGTCTTCACGCCCGAAAGCACCTGCTTCAGGCTGCCCACATCCCCGGCCAGGGTCTGCATTTCGCCAAGGCCCTTGTATACCTGCTCCAACTGGCGGCTGACCGCCTCGAAGCTGTCGCTGACCCGTTTCTGCAGGGTCTGCTGCAGTTCTTCGTCCACCGTGCGGCGGATCTCCTCCAGCTTTCTGGCGTTATCGGCCCGCATGGCTTCCATGCCGGCGGACATACTGCTGCGGATATGCTCCAGCTTCTGCTCGTTGGTGCTTTCCAGCGTGCGCAGGCGCTGTTCCATCAGCCGGGTATGGTTTGCCTGATTTTCGGCCAGCATAGCCCCCATGTTGCGCACCGCGTTCTGCACCCCGTCGCCCATGGTGCGGGCCGCCGAAAGGGTGGCGCTGTTCAGCTCGCTTTGGGTCTCACTCAGCCGGCGCTCAAACGCCGCATTCTGCAGAGCCAGGCGCTCGTCCAGCAAAGCTCTGAGCTCGGCAGTATTGTCTTTGGGTTTTGCGGTCAGCAGACGGACGAGCACCGCCAGCAGCAGAATATTGGCCAGAATCAGCAGGGCCAGAATGGCGTATTGCATGGGTCATTCTCCTTTGAAAAACGGGCAAAGCGCGGCCGGGAAGCCCCTGCCGCGCTTTGATCCGGTTACAGTTCTTTGAATTCTTCCACAGTGCGTTTTACATCAAAATCGCAGCCGTACAGGCCCACGCCCTCCAGTTCGATCTCGCCGGACTGGTTGTCGTAGGGGTCGGCGCGCCAGGTGTGCTTGGGCGGGGTAAGCTGGGCCTGGAACGCATGGTTTGCCACCATGCGGTAGGGGTCCAGATTACCGAAGTAATGGCAGCGGCGCTGCTCGGCGCCGTTGCGGGCCGCCGACGAGCCGTAGGAGCAATCGGCGTACAGCCAGCCCAGAGGCGCAATGTAAAACCGTGCCCAGTCGTGGCAGCCGGCATGGTCGGGCTGCACGGCAAGGCCGCTTTCCCACCGGGCGGGGATGCCCGCAATGCGGCACATAGTAATAAAGGCCAGCGCCATGATGCCGCAGTCGCCCCGGCGGCTGCGCACACAGTTGTCGGCAATGTGCTGCAGCACAAAGTAGGGCGGCTGGTAGCGGTAATGCACGTTGCAGGTGATAAAGTCGTAGATACGCTTTGCCTTCCGGGCCGGCTCGGCAACGCCGTCGGTCAGCTGGGCCACCAGCGCCTTCAGGTAGGGGGTAAACACGATGTGAGGGGCCTGCTCACCCAGATAGTCTGCACATTCCGGCGGCAGCTGGGCCTGCGCCGCACCGGTCAGCGGATCATGGTAACGGGCACACTGCAGGTAGCGATACTCGGCAGTAAAGCGGCGGTTTTCGGTCAGTTCGACTTCCCAGTAAACGGTGCGCTGGGCGGCATCCGCCGGGGCAATGCAGGTTGGCGGCTGCGAAAAGCCCAGCAGCTCGATCTCACTTTGAGACGGGCAATCCGCCGGAAGCGGCAGCCACACCTTGGCGGTAACGGTGTTTTTTCCAGCGGCTTTGGCACGGGCCATGGCCGCGGCAAAGGCTTCGTCCTCGGGCCAGATCTCGGCCTTCAGGGTGATGCGGGCGGTCATCTCGCCCTTTTGCTGCATGATGCCGATGGCGCGGTCCCGCAGGGCATTGGTGGCCCCGCTGATGGGCCGGCCGGCACGGGCGGCAAAGGCGGCATCGGTGTCCAGAAGATTGGACAAAAAGCGCCCGCCATACTGTTTTTTGCCGTTGATAAACCGCCAGTCGATCTGGTTATCGGCCACCATGGTACGGAATTCTTCGGCGGTAAAGTCGGGGATCAGCGCCTGCACCCGGGCAATGGCCTCGACCTCGCTTAAAGGATAGGCCGCCGGCAGATGACGCAGGATCTCACGGTGGGCGATCAGAGCGGCTCGTTGGGCGTCGGGGGCCTGCTCTACCGGGTTTTGGGCCACGGTCAGCCCCTCTTCGCTCAGGCCCTGATAAGCCGGGCGGTTCTGGGTAGCGCGCCAGTCCTCGGCAAGGCGGGCGTCGATCAGGGCGACGGCCTCGTCGCAGAAGCCGGCAGCAGCCAGCCGCTCGATGTCTTCGGGCAGACCAGCGTTCAAAGCGGTAAAAGTGGCGTTCAGGTCCATAGCGATTCTCCCCTTTTTGTTATTCCCCATCTTCGGGGGCCGGCGGTGCCGCTTCGGGCTGCACCACGGCCACGATCTGGGTATCGTTATCGGCCCGCACCGGAATGAACCGGCGGGCAAAGCGGCCCTTGCCGCGGGATTTGATGAAACAGAAGCCGATGATGCTGAACACCACCGCCCCCACAAAGTTGACCAGCAGGTCTTTCATTGTGTCGATCAGCCCAATGTCCAGATAGCCGCCCAGACCCAGCGGATGGCCATTGACCAGAACCTCGGTAATATCGGTGATCTGCCCCCGGGCATTGCCGCCGGCAGGGTCCAGCAGAACCGAGCTGATGGTGTGCACAACGGTATCCTTCTGCATATCAAACTGGAAGAACCAGTCCATGCCAAACTCGAAGAACTCCCACAGCACGCCGATGGTCATGGAAAAGCAGAAGGCCACCACCGCCATAAAAAACGGGTTGAGCTGAAACTTGACCTTGTCGCTTTCGTTGAGGATATCCACCAGCGCAAAGCCCACTGCCGCGCACAGAAAACCGTTGAGGGTGTGCAGCATGGTGTCCCACCATGCATACCGGACATAATAGGCGCCGATCTCACCCAGAATTTCGGCCGCAAAGATGAACAGCAGAATGATTTTTTCCAGCGTGGAGGGCAGTTCCATCTTCAGTTTGCGTTCGAGAAAGCTGGGCATCAAAAACAGCCACAGGCTCAGCAGGCAGAGCAGCACGCTTTCAAAATCGCCCCGCAGGGCCGACCAGATCGCCAGCCCCACAATGATCAGCCGCAGCAGCAGATACAAAAGAAAGGTACCGTTGCGCTTTTGCAGCATGTGCCATTCCATCTGCAGCCGAAAGCTGAGGGAACGGCCGGTAAAGGTGCGGGGCTTCTTTTTGGGCATTTTCCGTTACTCCTTATAAAATTCGGGCCAAAACGATGGTATCAGTATACCACGCCGACGCCCAAAACAAAAGCAGCAGCGGCGGGCTTTTGGGCCCACCGCTGCAGAATTAACAGAAAGTTTTATTTTGCTGCCGAATTGTTCAGATAGCCGGCCAGTTCCAGAAATTTGACCGTGTACATCTTATTGGCAAAGCAGAGCGCCGTGCTGCGCACCAGCTCGCTTTCGGGGGTGATCTTCTGCGCGCTGCTGGGGGCAGAGAAATCGCGGGTTTCAAAGGTGGCCTGCAGGGCCTTTTCCAGCTCGGTGCAGAAGTAGTCGTACGCAACGGGGAACGGATAGCTGCGGGTTTGCACCTCCAGCAGGCTGCGCACCTCGGCAATGCTGCACACCTGTTTCAGCAGGCAGATGCAGTACAGCCGGGCCAGCTGCTCGCGGTCGTACCGCTTTTTGACCGGCGGCGCGATCAGCTTCTGCTTGACATAGTTGTTGATCATGGCAGTGGTGATGACCGGGTCGCCGTAGTCGCCAAACAGCGGCTTTGTATAGCGGATCAGTTCATCCATGACCTGATCGCGGTATAAAGGAATTTCGGGCAGCTGATTATAACGCGGGCAGCGGTAAGCCAGCACCTGTTCGACCATTTTGTTACGTTCGGTATCCGACATGGAAAAGCTCCTTCAAAACACAAGATGAAACCACAGTATCTTTTACAATCTCTATTTTAATCCTGTTAAATTTGATGTCAAGTGCTTTTTACCCCTTGACATAATTCAAATCACCCTTTATCATAGTTTTGGAAACCATGTCAATGGTACAATTTTATTTAGATGTTCAAAATATTCAGAATGTAAGGGGATTTTCTCATGGTAAGCATCGTATCGGATACTTCTACCCTCTACTCGCCTGCCGAGGCAAAGGCCGAGGGTTTTCGCGTTTCGCCCTTGTCGGTAACCATCGCCGGCGAAACCTATAAGGAATATGTCGATATGGATTCGGCCCGTTTCGTATCCATCATCAAGCAGGGCAACATTCCCACCAGCAGCCAGCCTTCGGTAGGTGACGTAAGTGCGGTGTACGAAGAGCTGAAAGGTGAACCGATCCTGAACATTGCCATGGCTGACGGCCTGTCGGGTACCTACCAGTCTGCCGTTACCGCGGCCAACCTGTGCGAAGGCGCTGACATTCAGGTGGTGAACAGCCGTACCCTGTGCGGCCCCCACCGCTATATGGTCGAAACCGCGGTTGCTTTGGCCAAGCAGGGCCTGAGCCGCGAGGCCATTATGGAGCGCATTCAGCCCATGATCGACACCAGCAAAAGCTATTTGCTGCCCTCTGACTTTGTCTACCTGCGCCGCGGCGGCCGTTTGAGCCCGCTGGTTTCCTATGTGGGCCAGCTTGCCAAACTGGTGCCGGTGATGACCCTGACCGAAGACTGCAAACAGCTGACCTCGGCCGGCATCAAGCGCGGCTTCAAGCAGGCAGTTGAGCAGGTGATCAAACTGCTGCAGCCGGACAATCTGGACAGCAAGTGGCGCATTTACATCAGCCATGCCGAAAACACCACCCTGGCCGAGCAGGCCCGTGAACTGGTAAGCAAGGCGTTCCCCGACGCGGAGGTTCAGGTGGTAAAGCTGAGCTGCGCCTTCTGCACCCAGGGCGGCCCCGACTGTGTAGCCATCCAGACCGTGCTGCTGTAAACCGCACCGAAACAAAAAAAGAAGCGCAGGAACAAAAGTTCCTGCGCTTCTTTTTTTCTGGCGCCTCTTGGCTGACTCGAACAGCCGACACCCTGATTAACAGTCAAATATTATGCTGTTTCCTGCCATACCGATCTGCCGCAAAATCGCGCAAACAAGCCACTTTTGCGGAATGGTCAGCAGCCGCATCTTGCGTGGCGTGGTAGTCAAAAAAGTAGTCAGGCTGTAGTCGCTTTTTTCTTTTTCTTTTCCGGCGAAAAGTAAATATCCAGTTGCCCCGCTGCAGCCTGCGTCAAGTCTTCTTGTTCCAGATGCGTGTAGATATCTGCGGTCATCTTGATGCTGCTGTGCCCCATCAGCTTTTGTGCGGTACGCACATCCACACCGGCCTTATAGAGCGTTGTGGCGTAAGTGTGCCTCAGCATATGCGGGGTCAGCCCCGGCATGTGCACATTGTCCCACAATCGACGGAATGCGGAAAGTGTCATCACTCCACCATCGGCGGCGGGCACTACCCACAGCCCCATCTGCGGTGTCTGTTCAAGTATCTCGTGCAGCGGCTGCGGGATCGGCAGTGTGCGGTGCGAACCCCTTGTTTTCA
Organism: Faecalibacterium sp.; assembly: GCA_017483235.1. Taxonomy (GTDB): domain Bacteria; phylum Bacillota; class Clostridia; order Oscillospirales; family Ruminococcaceae; genus Faecalibacterium. Next base: position 6,452 of record JAFULE010000097.1, read on the forward strand.
GGCGCATATCCGTGTCTGGCTGGTTTCTTCCGCCGGGAAAGGCCACTGCCCTGCTGATCGTCAGGTGGCCGCTGTCAATGTCGCCCCACTGCAAGCCGAGGGCTTCCTCTCTGCGCAGCCCACAGTACAGGCACAGCCCCACAAAGACACGTGCCCGGGGGTCTGTCGTTCTTTGCATAAGCGTTTCGATTTCGATGGGCGTTAAGTGCTTTTTCTTCTTCGGTGCCTCCTTCGGCGTTGTTTTTAGTCCGTCGGTGGGGTCATCCAAAATAAGCTTGTTACGCCGGGCTTCCCGGAAGAGCTGCCGCATGGTGATGAGCACCTTGTGCTGAAGGCTATTGCTGGCCGTAGACACGGCATTCAGCACCGCTTTTGCGTGCACCGGTTTTACTTCCTTGATGCGGTATTCACCGATGATTGGGACAATGTGCAGCCGGACAACGTCCGCATACATGTACTTGGTGTTTTCTCGCAGATCGGCCTTGTAAGTAGTCAACCAGATTTTACTCCACTGCTCCACAGTGGTTCTGTCGTTTATCTGCAAGCCACCGCGATCAGCCTCGCGGGCGGCATCAACGGCCGCAGTTAGTTCCGCAAGCGTTCGGCCATACACAAGCTTCTTTTTCCCGGAAGGCAATGTGACCTTCCTTTGATACCGACCATCTGATCGTTTTTTCAATTTTGCCATAAAAATATACCTCCTTCAGGATGCACTTGCCAAAGCCCGCCCGAATGAGGTATAATCGCAGTGTCCGACTGTGCGATGATCCTCACCGAGGGGAGCCAGTTATCATGTCCCTGTTTCCTGTTCCAGCAGGAGACGGGGATTTTTTATTTCGTTTTCCCACCCATCGGCTGCCCGGTGGGCTTTTTGTTTGCGACTAGTGCCTGTTATGCACGCCACTCCGGTGTCGGGGTTGGGGTCGGCCTCATAGTCGGTGTCGGTGTCGGCGAAGGTGAAGGTCTCGGCGGCAAGGTAGGCACAACGGGGATCACATAGCCATCTCCTTCGGCACCGCAGCGATCGCAAACGTATCGATACAGGCCCTCTGCGGTATAGGTCGCCGCACTTTCCAGCTTATAGCGCCACAGGTGCTGGCACGCACTGGGGACAGGCTGTGCTGTTGAGCCGGAAGCGACAGCATCCTTGCCGTCTTTTCCATCGACACCATCCCGGCCGTCTTTTCCGTCTGCTCCGTCCCGGCCGTCAACACCATCCCGTCCGTCCAAGCCATCCTTGCCATCGACACCGTCCCGTCCCGCAGGGCCGCGCAGTTCTTCGGTGGAAATCAGATTTTGCCATTCTGCACCATCGTAATACTGGATATATCCGTCATTTACCCGCATTTCCACTTTTGGCAACTCAGAGCCGACTGTTGTAGCAGATTCGCTGCAGGCAGAAAGCAGCACGGTCGCCGCCACCGCAAGAACGACTATGCATCTCTTTTTCATTTCGACCTCTCCTAAAAAAAACACGAACTATAGAACGAACTATAGATTTTTGCCAACTGATCGCCGAACTGCCGTTGGGCAGTTTTACCGTCTCCCCTACCCTTCAGGTGAGGTTGGCTTCATCCGATATGCCGGCCTTGTTCCTCGGCCAGCTTCTGCAATGCAAGGTAATTTTTTGACTGTATGTTCTTCATGCGGCGGTAGCCGCTGTACGACTTAGGGGCCCGATCTGGCAAATACTGCTGCAGCCAGGCATAATCCGCGCGGTCTTTTTCTTCCTGCGCCTCGTTCACGATCTTCGCCTCATAGGCGATTTTCTGCTCCGCTGTTCTTCCGTCGACAAACTTGTGTTTCGGCCCGACAGCCAACTGTTTCATTGTGAAGTACTGGGGCTTGCTCATCCCTTCAAAAAACGGATACACTGAACATCCGCAATCCGAATCAAAGTCGTCTGGAAATTTGGGGAAGCGAGCGCTTCTGCCTGAAAGACTGAAGATTCGGCCACGGTATTTGCCGCACGCTTCACAGCATACATCAACCCATCCCACTTCCACGAGATCCGTCCCTGTATCGTGGGCTGCTTTCATCTGAGAAGCTAAAGTTTCCCCAAACAACACTCTGGTTGATGCCCCTGCTTTTTCTTGCGAACGAGACTTATGGGCAGCGTCGTAGACCTCATGGCCAAACTCGCGTGCAATTCGCTTTTCTTCCTCTGCTGCTTCTTCAAAGCGGCCTGCATCACGCAAATAGCGAACCAGACGCATATAGTCTTTTTCGGCGTAAATATACTGCGAGGAACGTTTCAGTTCATTCGCTTTTTTCAAACAGGCAATAGCCAAATCCCACGCTTTCGCCCGTTTATACTCGGTCGCTTTCTTGCTGAGGATCGATTCTGGGAAGGATGGCACACCCGGAGCATGTTCCGACCACCAACGGGTCTCTTCCACATCAATTTCCTCAATAGATTTAACCGACGTCAAATCAAACTTCTGGCAAAAGCGCGCAATAAACCGTTCGTTGTCTCTGTCATAGTTTTCTTTCGAAAAACCATCGCCGCTCGAACTGTTATTTGGGAAAAAGCCTGAAAGCAAGTCTGAAAACCACCCCATATTTTTACCTCACGCATTTTCTCTGTAGTAATAATACGCCATACGCACATACTCTTCGGTGGTGTCCAACTGCTCGGCGATCTCCCAGGCATCGTAGCCCCGGCGCAGCTGCCGGAACAAAACCTCCTTTGGGATGGCCTGCAGAATATACCACTTGTCGGCACGGTGCTCGTGGCGTTCGACCAGATCGAAGGGCGAGTACCGGTTATAAAAACCGCCGTACCTGCAATGGCCAAGCTCGTGCCCCAAATGGGCGTTGTACTCCCCTGCTGTGAAATCGTGGGTGCTGTCGATGCCGATCACGGCACCGGCCGCCGTTTCGAGTGACAGGCTGCCGCACTCCGGCAACGGAAATTCCAGCACGCGGATCCCGTTGTCGGCTGCGATGCTGTACAACTCATTTGTTTTCAATGGCGTCGCGCTCCTTTACAAACTGGGCAAAACGCTTGACCTCTTCGAACTGGGCGTCGCTGACCGGGCCGCCGCCGAACAGAGCAAATTTAAGATCATCATCCGAGACCTCGCGGCTTTTGGCTGCGGGGTCTTTTTCGTTTTGGACACCGTCCATCAGATGTTCAACAGAAATTCCAAAGTAATCCGCAATGCGCTGAGCCGTGGCGTCCGTGGGGCTGGTCCCCCGCTTTTTCCAGTTGCTCACCGTGGACTTTGTCAACCCGATTTCCACTGCGACTGGGGAAGGATTTTTCCCGCGATTTGCGCAAAGCGTTACGAATCTGTCATAAAAGGTCACAAGGTTCACTCCTTTGGTTTGTGCACCTCGCCGAAGTTCAAATGGTTCACAGTTTTTCGTTGACAGTTCACGAAGTTCACTGTATAATAGGCTTGCAGTTCAAAAAGTTCACAAAAAAACAAGCCCAGCGAGAATCCGATGGGGTGCCGTGATGATGTAAGCTTCAGCAACTTCATATTATCACAAGCTGTGAACTTTTGCAACTATTATTTGTGAAAGGAGGCCACACATGCCTGACAAATGGACCGGAAATCTGATTGGCGAGATGCACAACAACCGCGTTGGCTATGATGAGCTCGCCGCCAAACTTGGTGTCGGTAAGTCCTATGTATCGATGGTTTTGAACGGCAGTCGCAAGCCGGCCGATGCAGAACGAAGATTCACCGAAGCCTTCCGTGAAATTCTCGCCGACCGCAAGGTTTTCACACAAGAAGCCTAACAAAAAACCAGCCCCATAATTCGGATTCAAGGAGGTCCCTATGACAAATACACGGAATCCCACAGATGACTTCTTAAATGCTCTGGCTGATCTGGTGGCCGAAAAGGTCATCGCCAAGCTGGATGCCAGACCGCAGCAGGAATTGTACACCATCGCCGAGCTGGCCGAGCGCTACGGCGTCAGCAAAGACACCATCGACCGACGTGTCCGGGACGGCCGATTCGGCGAGATCGTCAGAATCGGCAGCAAGCGCAGGATCACCGCAGACGGCGTGCGCCACTACGATGCCATGAACAAAGCGAGGAACTGACATGAAAAACCACCTGTTACGCATCGCCCTGGCCCTTGAACTGGCGTGGATCGCCGGCGGCACCATGGCCATCTTTCAGCTGCCGGCTGCCTACCGGTGGCGCGGCTACTGGGCCATCGGCGGTGAATGGCTGCTGATCCTGCTGGCCGCCGCCGTGGGCGGCTGGATCGGCTGGGGGATCATCCGGCCCGCACGCAAACGCAAAAAGGCCCGCCAGCACCGGTACTGCTGACGAGCCAAAAGGGTTGTGGATGACTGGACATCCCCACAGCCCTGATTTTATCACACAATCAGGAGGATTACAAATGTTTGACCCTAAAGAGTATGCAAAAGGCGCGCTTGCCGAGCTGGAGGACGGTGCCGATGGCATCAGTGGCTTTGTGGGCACTTTCTGCGACGTCGCCCTGTTTACCGACGAGGAATGGGAGGTGTTGGAACACGCCAGCGAGCGAGCCCGCGGTTTTGCAGACGGATTTAAGTGCTGTCTGGAGATGTGGCCAGCGTCGATGAAGGGGGCCGCCGATGACTGAGTACCTCTGCAAGTGCGGCCGCAAGCTGCAGCGCAGCACAAACGGCGCCACCACCGGTCTGAAGCTGGACGGCTACGGCCCGGAGCGCGAATGCTTCGGCTGCCCCTATGTGGTGCCCATCAAGGCATGGGCCGACGGCGGCGTGCAGCTGGACCACTACGAGTGCATCACCAGCAAGGAGCTGCACTACGACACCTATGCCTGCACCAGCTTCTTTGAAAACGACAGCAAGGTTGGCCACATCCTCAGTCTGGACTGGGACTTCCTGCAGCAGGTGGCCGCCGAGTGTGACAAGTACCCGAACACCATCACCATCAACCGGGAAAAAGACGGCGACCTGTTCGCCTACAAATCCAAATACCGCGAGGACGGCCGCTTTGACTTCTGCCTCTATCCCACCCAGAACAAGGCCGGCGCCAAGGCCAAGCGGGCCATCTTCGAGAAGTTCTTCACGCCAAGCGGCCGCCGCAAAGACATGACCCCCGAACAGGAAAAGGAGAAGATTTTGAAGGACATCAAAACCGGCCGCAGCAGCGAGCTGCCCCAGCCCTACAGCCCCGGCGACATCTACATCGATCCGCTGGATCACAGCCGGATGCGGGTGGTGGACCTTACCCCCGATAAAAAAGAACGCACCTGGCAGGTGCAGGAAAGCGACGGCCCCGACGACTGGGAGCCTGCCAACAGCAGCGTCTACCCCCACTTCGAGGATGCGGTGCGCACCCTGGCCGCCTTTGTGCGCAGCTATGGGTTGATACCAGAACAAAAGGAGGAACCTGTATGCCCCGGATCCGATATCCCGACGACGGGCTCGTCGGCCCCCGCCTTGCCTGCGGACGATGGCTTGGCCGAACCTGCCTTAACTGCTGCACCCCCTGCGGCCTTGGCTGCCGCGTCTACGACGGCTATGGCCGACCGCCCCAGCTTTGATTACAGCGGGCTGAGCCCGCAGACCATTGATACCATGCAGCTGGCCGAACAGGAGATCCGCGACGCCAAGCAGATCTACATCGTGCGGGTGAGTAATGCCGTGGCGATGGTACATCAGGAGCTTGTGCAAAATTTGCACAAGCTTGACGATGGAGTTGTCCCA
>JAFULE010000098.1 GCA_017483235.1 Faecalibacterium sp.
AGGATGAAAAAAGCCTGCATGATATTGCTGTGGCCGCCTATCCCGATCTGCCCTACTTTATGTTCGGCCACAGCTGGGGTTCCATGCTGGCCCGCGGCTACGCCGCCCTGTACGGTGAAGATCTGAAAGGGCTACTGCTGTGCGGCGTGGTATCGCAGCTGGAAGGCTGTTCCGCCCTGCAGAACGACGCTGCGTTTGATGCCGAGATCACCGAGGGCCGCGGCGCCCAGAACGGCCTTGCATGGATGGCCAAAGCCTTTGCCGGCATGACCGACCGCTACCCCGATGCCACCAGCCCCAACGACTGGATCGCCAAAGACCCTCGTGTGGTGGCCGATCACGCCGCCGACCCCTTCAACTGCTTTAACCCCACCACCCAGCTGATGTACGATCTGGTGGCCCTGTACCGCTTTATTGAGGCGGACGACTGGGCCGGCAAGCTGCCCGCAGGTCTCCCCTGCTATCTGATCGCCGGCGACATGGACCCCTGCGCCAACTACGGCGAGGGCCTGTACCATGTGGCCAACCAGCTGGCCAAGGCAGGCCACCCCACCACCGTGCGCGCCTATACCGGCTGGCGGCATGAGATCCACAACGAACGGCCCATCCGCTGCGAGGTGGAGGCCGGCCTGATCGAGTTTATCAACGGTGTTCTGGCCTGACAGCCAGCTGCCGACACAGCGTATAGAAACAGCAAAATGCCCGCCCCAAACGGGGCGGGCATTTTGCTTTATTTTGTTTGTGCGGTAAGGCCGCTGAGCACGCCGGCATAGGCCTGCTCGCCGTTCAGGGTGCTGTAAACGCAAACTGCCACGCCGCGTTCTACATACTGCGAAGTCTGATCCACCACTGTATAGCCACCTTCGCCGGAAGCCAAGGCCACCAGCTTGCGGCCACCAACGTTGCGTTCCAATCGGTCAGCGCCGGTTTGCAGCTGCCAGCTGCTGCCATCAAACACAGCACACAGCGACACCCCCTGCTGCGCATCAAAACCCGCAGCCTGCAGCACTTCGGCCAGCTGGGTGTCGGGGGTACCGGCCAGCACTGCCACGTAATCCTCATTGAGGGCGGCCAGCGTCTGTGCCGCATCAGCCGCAGAATCGTTCTGATACAGTGCGCCAACCTGCGCCCACAGATCGTAGTTGCCGCTGTCGGACTGCCAGCCCCGGTACAGCCCGTTCTGCCGTTTGTCGGCAAACAGACCGGTATCGGCAAGGTACTGCCCCATGGCCATGCTCACCTTGCGGGCGCCCGCATCGTTCAGATGGCTCATGTCGCTGTAATCGGCAGCATCATTCAGGCCAAGGCTTTCTTTTTGCTTGTTGTAGTCGATCAGCTCTACCCCTTGCTGCCGGGCCCAGTCGGCCAGCTGCGCATACAGCAGCTGCTCGCGGGCATCGGTAAAGTAGGGGGCCACCATAAACACCAATCGGGTGTTGGTACGCCGGGCCAGCTGGACCATACGCCGCAGAATATTCAGCGACCAATCCGAAAGGGCAACCTCCTGCAGCTGCCGGGCCGTGTAGCTTTGCTGCGGCAGACTGGCCGGATCAAACACGGCATAATTGGGCGAATAGCCCTTGCTTTCGGCATACAGGGCCGGTCCGGCCAGATCACGGAAATTCTGTGCACTGATGGTTTCGTACTGGGCATGGAAGCTGGTCAGCCGCCAGAAGTCAGTCCAGTCCAATGGTGCAGCCGCGCCCTCACCGTCACTTTGTCGGATGGCAAGGCTGTTTTTCTCGTCTGTCATCAGGGCGTTTACCGCCCGGTATTTGACCGGCGAAAAGGGCGAAAGCAGACGACACAAACCGGTGTAATAGATGGGTGCCTGCCGGACAGTGGGGTCAGCTGTAGCGCCCACCAGCTCGACTACCGCCACCTTGGGGTGCTGCAGCCGGATCACCTCTTCCAGCGCCCAGTAAGTACCCTCGAAGCTTTGGGCAGCGGTGGAAAAGTTGTAGCCGGTAATGCCATACTGGTCAAAAATCAGCTGCGGCATGATCGAGCTGTACACATGCGAAGGGCCCACATACACCACGTCCACCGTACCAGGCAGCTGGTAATACAGCCCTTCGCCCGCACGGTTCAGCGGATTTTCGCTGCTGCCACACAAAAAGTTGCCGGTGTACCGCAATGCCGCCATCAGCAGCACCGCAAACAGCAGCACCCGCAGGGCCCGCAGCACAGGTTTCAGTTTAAATTTCATAACAGGTCATGTCCTTTCCGGCTCAGAACTGGAAATAGATAAACTTGGCGGCGTCGAACTGGGGGCCGTAGTGGCCAAACACCACCACGATCAGCACTGCGCCGATGTACACCGCCCAGCGGATGACTGCCGGCTGCTTTTGCACAAAGCCGCGCAGGTCGGTGCTGCCGCGCTTCAGATCCACCAGCCACAGAATGGCAATGGAAACCAGCAGCACCTGCCACTGCACCCGGGTAAGCCCCATGTGATACAAAGTACCGTCAAACAGAATCCACGGGTCAAAGCTGCCGAACATCGAGCCGAAATATCCCAGCGCCGCACCGATGGTATCGGCCCGGAAAAACACATAGCTGATGCAGACCATGCCAAACACCAGCAGCTGCTGCCACAGCATCCATGCCGGGGATTTTGCCTTGATGTGCAGCTTTTTGATCCAGCGGCGGCGCAGCGGCTTGCTCATTTTACCGATTACCTGCGTGACACCGTGGAACAGCCCCCACAGCACGTAGTTCCAGCTGGCGCCATGCCACAGGCCGCTGATCAAAAAGGTGATGATCAGCGAACTGTACACCGGAGGCTTTGTGACATAATGGCCGATCAGGGGCAGCTTGCGGGTCCATCCGCTCCACACCAGCGGTTCGAACACATAATCGCCCAGCCATGTGGACAGGCTGATATGCCAGCGGGACCAGAAATCGGCCATCGAGCGGGCAAAGTAAGGCTGACGGAAGTTCTGCATCAGCCGGAAGCCCATCACTTGTGCCGCGCCCACTGCAATGTCGCTGTAGCCGGCAAAGTCGCAGTATACCTGCACCGCAAACAGCACCACCGCCAGCACACAGGCCACACCGCCATAAGCAGCATAATGGTCAAATACTTCGCTGACCACCACGGCGGCGCGGTCGGCAATGACCACCTTTTCAAAATAGCCCCACAGCATCAGTAGCAGGCCCGATTTGGCGCGCTGCAGATCGAAGGTGTGGTTTTCGTACAACTGGCCCAGAAGATTTTTGCTGCGCTCGATGGGGCCGGCCACCAGCTGAGGAAAAAAGCTGACAAACAGGGCGTATCGCAGCGGATTTTTTTCCACTTCCACCTCGCCGCGGTACACATCCAGCGTGTAGCTGAGCGCCTGAAAAGTGTAAAAACTGATGCCCACCGGAAGCAGAACATCAAAGCCGGGCAGCTGCACCGCCAGCCCCGCCGCTGCCAGCAGCCGCTGCAGGTTGGCAATGGCAAAGTTTGCATATTTGAACAGGAACAGCACGCCCAGGTTCAGCACACAGCTGATAGCCACAAACAGCTTTTTATACTGCTGCGCCCGCCCCTCCGGCGCTGCGCGCCCGGCCCAGTCGATCAGCAGGCCGGACAACCATGTAACCAGCGTGGAACCGGCCATCAGCAGCGCATAGCGCGGGTTCCAGCACATGTAAAAATAATAGCTGGCCGCCAGCAGCCACAGATACCTCACCCGGTACGGTATCACAAAATAAAGCAGTGTTACCGCTGGGAAAAAGATCAAAAACTGAACCGAATTGAAAAGCATGGTTCTTCCCCTTTTATCACATCGACCCATTGTCGAATAATGCCGCATAATTAATTTATTATATCGTTATTCGTCAAAAGTGTAAAGCATTGCCCTGTGTTTTTAACCAGACCAAAAGCAGCAAAAAGCCCACAGCAGAAATCTGCTGCGGGCTTTTTTACAGTCCGAGTGACAGGATTCGAACCTGCGGCATCCTGCTCCCAAAGCAGGCGCGCTACCAACTGCGCTACACCCGGATATTCTATTGCTTTTGACCTTTCCGCGGCAGGCGCGCTTCCTCTTGCGGTTACCTGAATTTTCTGCGGGCCGCTTTGCGCCCTTGCAAATTCAGAACCGCTGCGCCAACACTCGTTCGCTGCTTCCGCCACTGGCGGCGCTCGCTCGTGTTGCCAACTGCGCTACACCCGGATATCCGCCACCCAAATGGGCAGCATGAACATTATACCCCCATCTCGCCTTTTCGTCAATTCCATGTTACAATGGAAATATACATCTGCACCGGCCCGGCCGCCGGTCTGTTACAGGAGGGATCTGCTATGAACCAAGCCATGCAGGCGCTGCGTACCCTACAAAAAGAACTGTACGGCTACAACTACGCCATTGCACTGATTGACACCGACGAAGCCACTGTGGCCCCCACCGAGGGCACCGAGGGCCGCGGCACCGCACTGGAGATTTTATCTGCCGAGGTGTACCGCCGCATCGCGGGCGAAGAATTACCCCGGCTGCTGGCCGAAGCTGAAGCGGGCGAACTGACCGAACAGCAAGCCGCTGAAGTGCGGGAACTTCGCCGCGCCAACGCCCAGTATTCCAAGGTGCCGGCCCAGGAATACACCGCTGCCAAGCGGCTGTTCAACCAAAGCCGGGCGGCATGGTTCAAGGCCAAGGCCGCCAACGATTTTTCGATTTTTGCACCCTATCTGCAGCAGTGTGTGGAGGTGCGCCGCCGCTGGGCCGGCTATTTTGCGCCGGAGAAGGACGTGTACGACACCTGGCTGGACGAATACCAGCCGGGGCTGACCATGGCCGAATGCGACCGCTTTTTTGCCGCGCTGCGCAGCGCCATTGTGCCGCTGCTGCACCGCATTCAGACCGAGGGGCAGGCCCCGAAGGCTGACTTCCTGCTTGGCGACTGGCCACTGGACAAACAGCAGCAGCTTTCGGACTATGTAATGCAGGTGATGGGCCTGACCAGAGAACACTGCGTGCTGGGCGAGGCCGAGCACCCCTTTACCCAGCAGCTGTACGATGAGGACGTGCGCATTACCACCCACTACCACCGCGAGGACATGACCAGCAGCCTGTACAGCGTGATCCACGAAGGTGGCCATGCCCTGTACGAGCGGGGTGTTTCGCCGCGGCTGCGCTACACCGTGCTGGCCGAGGGCAACTGCATTGGCATTCACGAAAGCCAGAGCCGCCTGTTCGAAAACTTTGTGGGCCGCAGCCGCGGCTTTGTACAGTTTTTGTGGCCCAAGTTGCGGGAGCTGTTCCCCCGGCAGCTGGAGGGGGTAAGCGGCGAAGAATTTTATCGCGCGGTCAACCGGGTGGAACCCGGCCTCATTCGAACGGAGGCCGACGAGGTTTGCTACGCGCTTCATGTGATGGTGCGATACGAGCTGGAAAAGCTGCTGCTGCACGGCGAGCTGGAAGTGAAAGACCTGCCCGCTGCATGGAACCGGCTGTACAAAGAGTATCTGGGTGTGGAGGTGCCGGATGACGCCCGCGGCGTGCTGCAGGATATTCACTGGTCACAGGGCGATTTCGGCTACTTCCCCGGTTATGCACTGGGTACCGCCTACGCTGCCCAGATGGTGCAGCAGATGCAGCATCAGTTTGATTTTGACAGCTGCTGTGCCGCAGGCGATCTGCAGCCCATCTGCGATTACCTGACCCAGCATCTGTGGCAGTACGGCAAAGAAAAGACCGCCGATGAGCTGATCGCCGCCAACTGCGGCGGCAGCTTTGATCCGATGGTGTTTACCAGATATCTTGAAGAGAAGTACAGCGAAATTTATCGGCTGTAAGCAAACAAACGCCCCGCCGCACCAAATGGTGCGGCGGGGCGTTTTAAGCTTTGTGGGCCGAGATCAATTACAGCTCAGCGAAGTACTTGATGGTACGGACCATCTGGCTGGTGTAGCTGTTCTCGTTGTCGTACCAGGACACGACCTGAACCTGGTAGTGGTTGTCGTCGATCTTGGCAACCATGGTCTGGGTGGCGTCAAACAGGCTGCCGTAGGTCATGCCGATGACGTCGGAGGAAACGATCTGCTCCTCGTTGTAGCCGTAGCTCTTGCTGGCGGCGGCCTTCATGGCGGCGTTGATGCTCTCCTTGGTCACGTCGGTGCCCTCAACAACGGCAACCAGCAGGGTGGTGGAGCCGGTGCAAACGGGAACACGCTGGGCAGAGCCGATCAGCTTGCCGTTCAGCTCGGGGATGACCAGGCCGATGGCCTTGGCAGCGCCGGTGCTGTTGGGAACGATGTTCTGAGCGGCGGCGCGGGCACGGCGCAGGTCGCCCTTGCGGTGGGGGCCGTCCAGGATCATCTGGTCGCCGGTGTAGGCGTGAACGGTGGTCATGATGCCGCTCTGGATGGGGAAAGTCTTGTTCAGGGTGTCGGCCATGGGGGCCAGGCAGTTGGTG
>JAFULE010000099.1 GCA_017483235.1 Faecalibacterium sp.
GCCATATCGTGCAGCAGAACCCCACTGCCGCCGAACTGACCGCGTGGCACGCGGCCAGCGGCCTGCCGCTGAAGCGGTTTTTCAACACCAGCGGGCTGAAGTATAAGGAATTGGGCCTTTCCGCCAAACTGCCAGCCATGACCGAGGCCGAGCAGATTGCCCTGCTTGCCACCGATGGCATGCTGGTCAAGCGTCCAATCGTGGTGGGTGACGATTTTGTGCTGGTAGGCTTTAAGGAAGCCGAGTGGGCCGCAAAGCTGCTGTAAAAAAATTCCTGCGGCACGATGTATTGCGCCGCTGTTCAAAAGTCTTTTTGCTTCTTTTTCTTCAGAAAAAGAAGAACAGCAACAATCAGGAGGAACCTTTTATGAAACTTCTCATCATCGGTCTGGGCAGCATGGGCAAGCGCCGCGCCCGTCTGATCAAGGGCATGCGCCCCGACGCCGTGGTCTGCGGTGTGGACAGCACCGAAAGCCGCCGCACTGAGGCCGCCGGCCTTGGCATTGCGGCCTATCCCTCCATCGACGAGGCCATCGCCGCCGAGCACCCCGATGCTGCGCTGGTCTGCACCGCGCCGGTCAGCCACGCCGCCATCATCACCCAGCTGCTGACTGCTGGTCTGCCGGTGTTTACCGAGCTGAACCTGATCGACGACGGCTATCAGCGCAACATCGCACTGGCCAAAGAGAAGAATCTGCCGCTGTTCCTCTCCTCCACCATGCTGTACCGGGGCGAGACCCAATACATCAAGGCACAGGCGCAGCAGTTCATGGCCGAAACCGGCAAGCCGGTCAACTATATCTACCATATCGGCCAATACCTGCCCGACTGGCACCCGTGGGAGAACTATAAAAACTTCTTCATGGGCCAGAAGCGCACCGGCGGTGTGTGCGAAATTTTCGGCATTGATCTGCCTTGGCTGTGGGACGCCTTCGGCCCGGTGACCTCGGTGCACGTGGAAAAGGATAAGATCAGCACGCTGGAGGTGGACTACCCCGACAGCTACTTCATCACCCTGCGCCACGCCAGCGGCGTCAAGGGCGTGCTGGCCGCCGATGTGGTCAGCCCCAAGGCGGTGCGTAACTTCGAATGCTTTGGCGAGAGCCTGCACCTGTTCTGGGAGGGCAACCCCAAGAGCCTGTACCACTTCAACCACGACACCGGCGAAAAGGTGGCGGTGAACACCTACACCACCTTCGAGCACGACAGCCGCTACAGTGACAATATCGTGGAAAATGCTTATGTAGACGAGCTGCAGAACTTCTTCGATGTGCTGGAACAGGGCGCCCAGCCCCGCTGGAGCTTTGAAAAGGACCAGCAGGTCATCAACCTGATCGAGCAGATCGAAGCATAATAAGGAGCAACCCTGATGAAAACCAACCTCACCGCCCTGTTCATCGGGCTGGGTTCCATCGGCACCCGCCATCTGAACAGCATCACCGCCCTGTGCGCCGAGCGCGGCATTGGCCTGACCGTGCACGCTTTGCGCAGCGATCTTGCCCGCCCGCTGCGGGACGGCGTGGCCGAAAAGCTGGCTGCCCAGTTTACGGCACTGACCGATCCGGCTGCCCTGCCGCACTACGACCTTGTCTACATCACCAACCCCACCAGCCTGCACGCCGAGGTGCTGCAGCAGATCAAGGGGCTGGGGGATACCCTGTTTATCGAAAAGCCGATTTTCTCGGCTGAGCAGACCGGGCTGGATCTGGCCGAACTGCTGCCCCCGGGCCAGAAGGCCTATGTGGCGGCCCCTATGCGGTGGAGCGCAGTGATGCTGCATCTGAAGCAGTGGCTGGCCGACCATCCCGATCAACGCCCCTATTCGGCGCGGGTCATCACCTCCAGCTATCTGCCCGACTGGCGCCCCGGGGTGGACTACCGCACCGTTTATTCGGCCCACCGTGCGCTGGGCGGCGGCGTGACCATCGACCTGATCCACGAATGGGATTATCTGGTGGGCTTGTTCGGCAAGCCGCTGCAGCTGTATAATTTTAAAGGTACCTATTCGGATCTGGAGATCGACAGCGACGATCTGAGCGTGTACATTGCCCGCTGGCCTGCCATGCTGGCCGAGGTGCATCTGGATTATTTTGGCCGTAAATCGCAGCGTTACATCGAACTGTATACCCGCGAGGGCATGGTCAAGGGCGACTTTCTTGCCGCAACCCTCACCCTGCCCGACGGCACCGTGCAGCAGTTCAGCGAAACCACTGCCGCATGGTACCGCCGCGAGATGGAATATTTCCTCGATTACGCCCTGACCGGTGTGGGCGAAAGCGTCAACAGCCCTGCCGAAGCACTGGCTGTACTGAAGCTGACTTTGGGCGAAGCCTGATGGTACTGTGCCCGCCCACTGCGGCGGAAAATCTACATAGAAATAAGGTGCAACATATGAAAAGACTGCTGATTACCATTTGCGGCCGTGCCGGCAGCAAGGGCTTTAAAAACAAAAACCTGAAGGTATTCTGCGAAAAGCCGCTGGTGTACTACACCCTGTCGGCGGCTGAACTGTTTGCCAAGGCTCACCCCGAGGTGCAGGTGGACATCGGTCTGAACACCGACAGCCAGCATCTGGCTGATCTGGTGGCGGCCCAATACCCCGAAGTTGTCTTTTTGCCCCGCGGCGAAGAGCTGGGCGGCGACACGGTGCCCAAAATGGCCGTGTTTCAGGACACCCTGAAGCGGATGGAAGCGAAAAACGGCTACGTGTACGACTATGTGATGGATCTGGATATCACCAGCCCGCTGCGCACCGCCGCCGACATCGAAAACGCCTATAATGCCAAGGCCGACCGGCAGGATCTGGATCTGGTGTTCAGTGTGACCCACAGCCGCCGCAACCCCTACTTTAATATGGTGCGCGATTGCGGCGACCATGTGGAAAAGGTGATCGAATCGCCCTACACCGCCCGTCAGCAGGCCCCGGCCATCTACGACCTGAACGCCTCTATTTATGTGTTCCGCCGCGACTTCCTTGCCACCAACACCACCGGCATTCTGTGGGACGGAAAAATCGGCATTTCCATCATGATGGACACCGGCATTCTGGACATCGACTCGGAAGAGGACTTCCTGCTGATGGAGGTCATTGCCGGCCACCTGTACGAAAACTACCCTGATTTTGCTGCTGTGAGGAACAACATTCGTGGCTAAGATCGAACTGCATCCCGATTACGAGCAGCGCCGCCGCATCATGGAACTGGTGATGGCGGCGGGTAAAATTCTGCTGGAAAACGGCGCCGAGGTGTTCCGGGTGGAACAGACTATGACCATCATGGCACGCAGTTTCCATCTGCGGGAATTTAACGTCTACGTGCTGACCAACGGCATCTTTGCCAGTGCCGGCACCGCCGAAATCAGCGAGGTGCGCAACGTGCCCACCCGCACCACCCATCTGGGCCGTGTGGACGCAGTAAATACCCTGTCCCGCCGCATTGCGGCCGGCGAGCTTTCGCTGGACGAAGCCGAGCAGTGTCTGGCCGATATTCTGCAGATGCCCGGCATCACGGCCCGCTCGCAGGTATTGGCCAGCGGCCTTGGCTCGGCCTGTTTTGCTATTCTGTTCGGCGGCACACTGGTCGATTTTGCGGTGGCCTTTGCCGCTGGTGCACTGCTGGGTTGGTTTATGCTGGGCTGCAGCCAGCGCCATATTTCGGCTATGCTGCAGCGCATGATGGGCAGCGCGCTGATCTCGGCCGTATGCGTGGCATTCAGCGCGGTTTTGCCCGGTGCGGCGCACAGCTATTCCATCATCGGCACCCTGATGGTGCTTACCCCTGGCGTGGCCTTTACCATGGGCATCCGCGACTTTGTAAAGGGCGATTATCTTTCCGGCACCATCCGCATGATGGACGCGCTGCTGGTGGCGGCCTGCATCGCCTGCGGTGTGGGCCTTACCATGGCCCTGATCGGCTGGATGGGAGGTGTGCCGGTATGAGCGAGCTGTTTGCAGCCCTGCCCCGGCTTCTGGCCGAGGTGGCGGCGGCTTTCGTCGGCACCATCTGCTTTGCGGTGGTGTTCTGTGTGCCCCGGCGGCACTACGTTGCCTGCGGCATTACCGGTGCGGTAGGCTGGCTGGTGTATTCGCTGATGATGCTGGGCCAGCCCAGTACGGTGATCGCTACCCTGATCGCAGTCATCCCGCTTACCCTGTTGGCGCGTGTGTTCGCGGTGGTGGGAAAAGCGCCGGTTACCATCTTTCTCATCAGCGGCATCTTCCCGCTGGTGCCCGGTGCCGGCATCTACTATACCGCTTACCACTTTATTCAGGGCGACACAGTAGCCTTTGCCGCCAAAGGCGCCGA
>JAFULE010000100.1 GCA_017483235.1 Faecalibacterium sp.
GTTTTGCATACGGCAAGCCTCCTGCTTTGAAACAGTATTTTGTTCATTTTACCACAGCGGATCGCAATTGGGTAGCCTCGCGGGGTCAAATGCATTTTTCGGCGGTTATTTCCCGGGAAAACAAGTTTTTTAACCAAAAAATATCCCCCGCAAAGCCGCGATGCTGCGCTGCAAATGCGCGGTGCGGCAGTGGGCGGCAGAAAAACCCCTCTTTTCAAAATCGGGGTTTTTCGTGTATAATAGGGATGCGGCTTTGCAAATGCCGCACATTTTGTTTTACAAAGGCGGTGACTGCATGACCATTCGCGGTGCGACCCGGGCGGATCTGGATACCATCATGAAAATTTACGAGCACGCCCGTGCAGCCATGGCGGCCAACGGCAACCCCACCCAGTGGGGCAGCAGCTACCCCACCCGCCAGATGATCGAGCAGGATATTCTGACCAACCGCCAGTTTCTGATGCTGACCCACGGCCAGCCCGAAGCGACATTCCATTTTTCCACCGGCGACGACCCCACCTACGCTGCCATCGAAGGGGCCTGGCTGAACGACGCCCCCTATGGGGTGGTCCACCGGCTGGCAGCCGCCCCCGGTGCCAAAAACGTGGCCGCCCGCATTTTTGACTGGGCCATGGAGCGGTGCGAAAATCTGCGCATCGACACCCACGAGCAAAATGCCCCCATGCGCCATCTGCTGGAAAAGAACGGCTTTGCTTACTGCGGCACCATCATCGTGGAGGACGGCACCCCCCGCCGGGCCTATCACAAGGTAAAAGAATAAAACGCAACGCCCCGCTGCCAACCGGCAGCGGGGCGATTTGTTTTTACAGCAGCCGCAAAAGCAGCATATAGCACAGGGTACCGCCGCCAATGCTTAAAAGTTCGCTGCGCTTCCACACGTGCAGCGCGGCGGTGGCCGCCACACCCGCAAAAGCGGGCAGCCACTGGGCCGGGGCGGCAAAACCGGTGCCACGCAGGCAATAGATGACCAGCAACGCCATCACCGCCGCAGGCAGGGTGCGGCTGACCGCCTGCATGCGGGGCGACAATTCCTTTTTACCGCCCAGCAGCACAAAGGGCAGTGCACGGGTCAGCAGAGTGCACAGGGCAGCCACCCCCACAAGGGCAGCCGCGTAGACAGTCTGGTTCATGGGGCAGCCTCCTCTCGGGTGGTGCGGCTCTGGCGCAGCCACAGGCCAGCGGCCGCCGCGGCCAGCGCCGGGATCAGAAACCGGTCCGGCCCAAGCAGCAGCAGTGCCGCTGCGCCGCACCCCAGCCCAAACAGGGCAGGGAAATGATCCTTGGCGGTAAGCCACTGCTCGGTAAAGATGGTAACGAACAGGGCAGTCATGGCAAAATCGATGCCGGTCAGGTCAAAGGGAATGATCTGACCCAGCGCCGCCCCCAGCACCGAGCCGCTGACCCACCACAGCTGGTCCAGCAGGGCGATCCACAGATACACCGGTTTTTCCCGCAGGCCGGCGGGAATTTTCAGGCTGCACAGCAGCGAGTAGGTTTCGTCGGTGAGGGAAAAGATCAGATAAGGCCGGGCCGCGCCGAACTGCCGGAATTTTTCCACAAAGCTGACCCCGTAAAAAATATGCCGGCTGTTCACCGAAAGGGTCATCAGTGCGCAGGACAAAAGGCCCACCCCCGCTTTCAGCAGATCCACCAGCACAAACTGCATCGACCCGGCATAAACCAGAGTGCTGATGCCCAGTGCCCACACCGGGCCAAACCCCGCCTGCTGCAGCAGCAGGCCAAAGGCCAGCCCCAAAAACACATAGCCGCACAGCACCGGCACGGTGCGGCGCAGCGCAAACCGAAATTCTTTCACGTCCATCCCCCTTTTTGCAGGATGGGTCTATCCTATGCCCGCCGGGACCATTTGTCAAGCGGCAGCTTTCGCGGTATAATAGGGCCAGTATGGGAAAGGAGTGTATTTATTTATGTTGGAAGTTGGTATTCGCGGCCGGCAGCATCAGGCTGTCACCCCCGAAAACACCGCCATGGCCATGGGCAGCGGCACTTTGCCGGTATTTGCCACCCCGGCACTGGTGGCCTTGGCCGAGCTGACCTGCTGGAAAAGCGTGGCGCCTCATCTGGACGAGGGGGCCGGTACAGTGGGCATCAAGATGGAGATCGAGCACATTGCCCCCACCCCGGTGGGCATGCAGGTAAGCTGCGCCAGCGAGCTGATCGCCGTTGAGGGGCGCAAGCTGGTGTTCCGGGTGGCCATGGAGGACGAGCGCGGCCCGGTGGGCAGCGGCCTGCACGAGCGCTTTATCGTCAACGAGCAGAAATTTGCCGCCAAAGCTCAGGGCCGGCTGGGCTGATCGCCCTGCGGCAGCCGCAGCGGCGGGGGTGGGGCGTCCAGTACGGCCTGTTCGGCCGCCTGCTGGGCCTGCACCAGAATGCGAATGGCCTGTTCGCTGGCACGAAACAGGTCAAGATATTGTTGTTTATAGTCCGGCATGGGGCAGCTCCCTTCGTTTTTATCATCACACCGCGCACCGATGGCACACACCGGTGCGCGGTGTTTTTAGTTTGCCCCAACCCGCCTTTTTTGCCCGGTGGGAAGGGTTGGTTCATAAAATGTTTTATTCGGTCGAAGCCGCAGCATTGAAATTTTAAATGTTGCCCATTTATTTTGCCGATACCGCTTGTGCTGTAGCCCAAATGCTGGTATGCTGTTTTTTGACGCGCGCTCTTTGCTGCAGTAAAGCGAAGAAGTGTGCCAGCTGATTCAAAGGGGATTTTCGCCATGGCAAAACGACCGGTCATTGGGGTGCTGTCCACCCGCAAAGAGGGGCGCATTCTGCCTCATTATTACACCACCGGCCATTATATCGAGCAACTGGAGGCCGCCGGCGGCATTCCGGTGCAGCTGCCCCTCAGCCTTGCCACCGGCACCGCCCAGCTGACCGAATGGGTGGCGCTGTGCGACGGGTTTGTGCTGCCCGGCGGGGGTGACTTTTCCCCCATGTTTTACGGCGAAGCCCCTCTGCCCGGCTTTGAGCAGAAGTTTACCGAGTTTGATCTTCGCTGTCAGACCAACGAATTGAAGCTGATCCGCATGGCGGCAGCCGCCGGCAAGCCCATGCTGGGCATCTGTCTGGGCGAGCAGGCCATCAACATGGCCTTTGGCGGCAGCCTGTATCAGGATATTCCCACACAGGTGGGCAAAAAGGTACGCCATCGCCAGATGCCCAACCAGCGCAGCAAGGTGACCCACAAGGTAACGCCGGTGCCGGGCAGCCTGCTGCACCGCATTGTGGGCGGCGAACAGATCTGGGTAAACACCTATCACCATCAGGCAGTCAAGGCCATTGCCCCCGGCTTTGCAGCATCGGCCTTTGCCGACGACGGGTTGATCGAGGCCATTGAGTCGCCTGAAAAGCGGATTCTGGGCGTGCAGTGGCACCCGGAAAATCTGGCCGCCAACCGGCCCGAGGCCTTTGCCCTGTTCCGGTGGCTGGTAAACGAGGCGGCAGACCAATAACGGTAATCCCGCCCGATGCGGCGGCGAGATAGATGTGATGTATGGAGGGAACAATTTTGGAACGTGAAAGCTTTGGAAGCCGGCTGGGGTTCATTCTGCTCAGCGCAGGCTGTGCCATTGGCATTGGCAATGTGTGGAAATTCCCCTATCTGGCGGGCAGCATGGGCGGCGGCGCCTTTGTGCTGCTGTATCTGATTTTTCTGGTGGTGCTGGGCATTCCCCTGATGACCATGGAGTTTGCAGTAGGCCGCGCCAGCCGCAAAAGCGGCGTAAACGCCTTTCAGCAGCTGCAGAAGCCGGGCCAGAAGTGGCACATCAACGGTGTGCTGGGTTTGGCCGGCTGCTACATCATGCTGATGATGTACACCGTGGTGGGCGGCTGGATGCTGCACTACTGCTGGCTGTTTGCCAGCGGCCAGCTTGCCGGGCTGGATGCTGCAGGCGTTGGCGGTATGTTTGACGGCATGCTGGCCAGCACCCCGGTGCAGCTGTTCTGGGCAGCGGTTACAGTGGTGTTTGCCTTTGTTGCCTGCTGGCTGGGCCTGCAGAACGGTGTGGAAACCATCAGCAAATGGATGATGCTGATCCTGCTGGGCCTGATCGTGGTGCTGGCGGGTTATGCCATGACTCTGGACGGCGCAGGCGCGGGCCTTGCTTTCTATCTGGTGCCCAGCATGGAAAAGGTAAACGCCGCCGGCGGCCTTGCCAG
This sequence comes from Faecalibacterium sp., assembly GCA_017483235.1. Lineage (GTDB taxonomy): Bacteria > Bacillota > Clostridia > Oscillospirales > Ruminococcaceae > Faecalibacterium. Next base: position 4,212 of record JAFULE010000100.1, read on the forward strand.
CGTGGCCACCGCCGCCATGAACCAGTGCTTCTTCAGCCTGTCCATCGGCATTGGCGCCATGACCATCTTTGGCAGCTATCAGGACAAAAAGCGGGCACTGGGCGGCGAAGCCATCCGCATCGGCCTGCTGGACACCTTTGTGGCTATTTCGGCCGGGTTGATCATCTTCCCCTCCTGCTTTACCTACGGGGTACAGCCCGACGCCGGCCCCCGGCTGGTGTTCCTGACCCTGCCCAATGTATTCAACGCCATGCCCGGCGGCCGGGTGTGGGGCGCACTGTTCTTTTTGTTCATGGCCTTCGCTGCCCTGACCACCATTCTGGCCGTATTCGAAAATCTGGTGGCCAGCTGCATGGAGCTGTTTGGCTGGCAGCGCCAAAAGTCGGCCCTGATCAACCTTGTGATCGTTGCCGTTTCCAGCCTGCCCTGCATTCTGGGCTTTAGCGCCTGGACCGGCTTTACCCCCTTTGGCCCGGGCACCGGCGTGATGGATCTGGAAGACTTTATTGTCAACAACCTGCTGCTGCCCATCGGCTGTTTGCTGTACGTGCTGTTCTGCACCCACAAAAAAGGCTGGGGCTTTGACAACTATCTGGAAGAAACCAACACCGGCGCAGGCTTCAAGATCCCCCGTGCTGTGCAGCTGTGGCTGAGCTACGGCGTACCGGTGCTGATCCTGATTTTGCTGCTGAGCGGCCTGTGGGATAAGGCCAAAGCCGTGATGGCCATGTTTGCCGCGTAAACTTTGTATCGATCCGCCCCGCTGCCGTTTGAGCAGCGGGGCATTTTTGTATGACGAAAACCACTCGCTAGGCGAGTGGTTCAAAAGAAGACTTCTGTCGATGATGCGGACAAAAAAACTCCCTTTGTGTAAACTAAGAGTGCGGTCTGCCAACTGCACAAA
>JAFULE010000101.1 GCA_017483235.1 Faecalibacterium sp.
CATCTCGCCGCTGCCACCGGCAGTGGAGTTGCTCTTGCCGCCGCAGGCGGTCAGCATACCGGCAGCACCGGCAACGCCACAGGCGGTCAGAAACTGACGACGGGTAATCTTGTTCATCTTCATTTTCCTCCTTATGTTCAAACCGTGAAAAGGCACACTTCGCCCTTTCAGCATGTCAATAAGATAACATTTGCTTTGCAAAAGCTGCCACGTAATTTGATGACCTGTTTTTTCAAAATTCTGACATCTGTTTTTTTAAAAAATGAGATGCTTTCAAATTTCAGCGATAGAAGGGAACTTGAGTGTTTTTAAGGTTCCAAGGCAAATTTGTGCAAAAAAATAACGAGCAGCAAAGACATGCAACCGGAATTACGCATGTCTGCTACTCGTTGTAACATTATTATATCGTGGTTCTGTCTTTTTTTCAAGGGATTTACAGAGCTGCGAAAAGATGCACCGCACTGCGATAAAATGGGAATGCAAAATTCTCGCTCGCAACGAAAAAGAGCAATCGCGTCCATGCGAAAACGGATTTGCCATCTGTATCGGAAAAGAGGTATAATATGGCTGTTACAATATTACTGTGCTCTTTTATCATGGAAAGGTCGTATCTTTATGCAGCCATCAAATACACGGTCGGTGGATTTTTCCCGCGGCCCTGTCTGGAAAAGCATCATTGCACAGGCCATCCCGCTGACCATCGCGCAGCTGGTACAGCTGCTTTATAATGTAGTGGACCGCATCTACATCGGCCACATGGGCGACGGTGGTGGTCTGGCGCTGACCGGCGTTGGGCTTACCTTTCCTGTGGTCACATTGATCATGGCCTTTACCGCCCTGTTTGGCATGGGCGGCGTGCCGTTGTTTTCCATGGCGCGCGGCGCGGGCGATACCGAAAAGGCCGGCCGCATTCTGGGCAATGCCTTTGCACTGCTGCTGATCAGCTCGGTTGTGCTTACCGGGGTAGGGTATGCATTCAGCCGGCCTATCCTGTTTGCATTCGGTGCCAGCGAGGCGTCCTATGTTTACGCCGGACAGTACCTGAACATCTATCTGCTGGGCACCGTTTTCTCCATGACTGCCACCGGCCTCAACGGCTACATCAACGCGCAGGGCTTCCCACGGGTGGGGATGCTGTCGGTGATCATCGGCGCGGTAGCCAATATTATACTGGACCCAGTATTTATCTTTGGTCTGGATATGGGGGTGGCCGGCGCGGCACTGGCCACTGTTCTCAGTCAGGCAATTTCGGCTGTCTGGGTGCTGCGTTTTTTGTTTGGCAAAAAAGCGGTGGTACCACTGGCGTTTTCCAACATCCACATCCGGTGGGGGATTACCCGGGACATTGTCCGTCTGGGCATGGCAAACTTTATCGTACAGGGCACCAACTGTCTGGTGCAGGTGGTCTGCAATGCCACCCTGCAGGGCTTTGGCGGCGATGTGTATGTGGGCGTTATGACCGTAGCCAACTCGGTGCGCGAGATCTTCTCGCTGCCCATCAGCGGCATCGTGAACGGCGCCCAGCCAGTCATCAGCTACAGCTACGGCGCAAAGCAGTATGCCCGTGCAAAGGCAGGCATCAATTTCAACACCATCATCGGCTCGGCTTATACGATGGTTGCGTGGCTTCTGGTGCTGCTGTTCCCGGAGTTCTGGTTCGGTATCTTTTCCGACGATGCCCAGATGGCGGCAGTCGGTGTCGAGATGCTCAAACTCTATTTCTTTGGCTTTGTGTTCATGGCGCTGCAGTTTTCGGGCCAGTCTTCGTTCCAGGCGCTGGGCGATGCAAAACACTCCATTTTCTTTTCTCTGCTGCGCAAAGCGATCATCGTGGCGCCGCTTACCTTGCTGCTGCCGCGAATCGGTTTTGGTGTTGCCGGCGTATTTCTGGCCGAGCCCATCTCCAACGTGATCGGCGGTCTTTGCTGCTATTTGACCATGCGTATGACCATTTATAAGCAGCTGGAGCGCAGTGCAGCCCTTGCCGGGCAGGAATGATCCAAAGCAGGGGGGCGCGTTTGATCGAGAGGTCAATCGATTGCGAAATTAATTTTGATGAAACAGCCCCCGGCTCAACCGAGCCGGGGGCTGTGCTTGTTATGCAGCTTATTCGATCCAAAGGAACATTTCCAGCAGCCGCTTTGTGCAGACAGCGATTTCTTCCCGCTGTAGTGTACCGTCTTTCAGAGCAGCAAGCAGCTTTTGCTGTTCGCCGCGGGGCATCTTGATGTCGTTGCCGGCCTTGATCTCCTTCACGTGATCCTTTTCGTTGACCCAGTCGGAGGTGACTGCACCCTCAAAGCCCCACTCCTGCCGCAGAATGCCGTTCAAAAGCTCGGCATTTTCGGACGCATGAATGCCGTTGATGGGGTTATACGCGGTCATGATCAGCTTGGGATGGGCTTCTTTTACGCAGATCTCAAAGCCCTTCAGGTAGATCTCACGCAGTGCCCGCTCGGACAGGATGGAATCACAGTAGCGGCGGTTGGTCTCTTTGTTGTTGGCAGCAAAATGCTTGGGGCAGGCCACAATGCCCTGACTTTGGATGCCTTTTACCTTGGCGGCGGCCATTTTGCCGGTCAGGAAGGGGTCCTCGGAGAAATATTCAAAGTTGCGTCCGCACAACGGGCTGCGGTGGATGTTCAGTGCCGGGGTCAGCCACATACAGATGTTGTTTTCCTTCACTTCCAGCGCGCCGGCCTTGCCGATCTCATCCATCAGCTGCAGGTCCCAGGTGCAGGCCAGCGCGGTGGCCACGGGGAAGGCAGTAGCCGGAATTTTGCTGGAGGTGCGGGAGCGCAGGCCGGCAGGGCCGTCGGCGGTCATGAACAGGGGGATCTCGTACTGCAGCAGATGTCCCATTCCGGAAGTGCTGGAGATACCAAAGCCCGGCTGGCCGCTGACCAGATGGCACAATTCTTCGTCGCTGAGCTGGGCGATAAAAGTGTCCAGTTCGATCTTTCCCCGGGCAACGGCCAGCATGGTGTAGGGCTTTTCCCGCACGGGAGGTTCGGCAAACCGGTAGTTACAGGGGAACTGTGCCCGTACAATTTCCTTGCACTCCACCGGTTCGTAGGTGCCGTCCGCAGTCATGCGCTTGTCCAGTTTTTCCGGTGCACAGTAAGAGTGCAGTTGCTCGGTTACCATGGTTTCAGCAAGCTCGTAGGTGTAGGCCAGCGGCATAGCATCCCGCACATTTTCGCCCAGATAGAACCGATAGCTGCCGGCTTCCATCACAAAGCAGGAACGGGCCACCACACCGGTGTCGTCAAAACAGGCCATATCCCGGATGGCAAAATCGATGGTCAGCACTTCGCTTTCACCGGGGGTAAGCAGCTTTGTTTTTGCAAAGCCGCACAACTGCCTGGCAGGTTTGGAAAGCCTGCCACAGGGGGCGCCGTAATACAGCTGCACCACCTGACGCCCTGCGCGCTCGCCGGTATTGGTGATGGTGAAGGTGACATAAATGCGGCTGGCATTGTGGTACACATCTGCATCAGTCAGTGCAAAGCTGGTGTAGGAAAGGCCATAGCCAAAGGGGTACACCACCCGCTGCTGCATACCGGGCACCGTCTCGAAGTAGCGGTAGCCCACAAAAATGTCTTCGGTGTATTTAACATAATCGTCCGACTCATGGAACCCCTCAGAGGAAGGATAGTCCTCAAAGCTTACGGCGCAGCTGTCCACCAGCCGACCCGACGGGGCCGCGTCGCCCACCAGCAGATCGGCAGCGGCAAGGCCGCCCTCCATGCCGCCCTGCCACAGCATCACAGCGCCGGAGATTTTGGAGTTCTGCGCAAACCATGTGGTGTCGATCATGGCGCCCACGTTCAGCAGCACCACTACCTTGGCAAATGCTGCGGTAACGGCTTCCACCATCTGGTGCTCGGTATCGCTCAGGTAATAATAGGTGTCGGTGCCATCGTTGCGGCGGTCTTCGGTTTCGGTGGAATAGCGGCAGATGGTAATGACCGCAGTGTCGGTAAAAGCTGCAGCCTGTTCCAGCAGATCGGCAGGGATCACAGGCTCTTCCAGCATACCGTTTTTGCCGCCAAGGCGGTACTGTTCATCCACATAGCTCTGATAATAAAACGAGAGAGGGTCGAACACCTGCACCAGCTTCGTTTTTTCCTTCAGGCCCTGATAGATATTGCGCACATAGGAGACCACCGTGTTGCCCGAGCCGCCGCCGCCCTTCACGTAGTCGATCTGGGCTTTGCCGAACACGGCCACCTTGGTGCCTTTGGCGAAGGGCAGCAGCTGACCATCGTTCTTTAACAGAACCGCACCCTCGGCCGCAGCGCGGCGGGACAGCTGAATGTGTTTTTCGCACTCGGTGATCCGGCTTTGCCGGTCACCCAGAGGGAAACAGGGCATATAGCGGGGACGCTGCCACTTTACGTATTCCATGGTCGGTTCTCCTTGTCGATGACAGTTTTTTCCATCTGCTTTTCTGGTATTTTCTTACTGCTATTATATAGTTGGTACATTGATGCAGACAAGCCAAATGGGAACAATGTTTCTTTTGTTATAGTATTATTTTGTTTTTGGGAATGGAACGCGGCATGCTTTTTCCTATATAATAAAGACAAATACAGTGGGGGGATAAAGGAGGATGCATGGGCTGTGTCGTCTGTAAAGCTTGATGCCATCGATAAAAATTTCCGGGTCCAAACCAGCATTCAGAAACAGGATGTTCGTTTTTACGATGTACGGGAAGATGTGTTCCGTGTCTATGGTGTATTCTGGGAAAACGGAATGTTCCGGCGTATGCCCGAGGCTGTGGCAAAACAGGTCAATAAAGGGGTTTACGGGCTGCATGCCAATACGGCAGGCGGCCGGGTTCGGTTTGTGACTGACAGTCCGTATGTTGCCATCCGTACAAGTTATACCCCATGCCGCAAACCTCATTTTCCCCTGACCGGCAGCAGCGGCTTTGATCTGTACACCGGGATTGGGGATGATTGCCGGTATGCCGGCACCTTTGTGCCGCCGGTGGATGTGGAAGACGGCTACGAAAGCGTGATCGAATTTGCAGATACCCGGCAGAGGGTCGTCACCATCAACTTCCCGCTGTACAGCGATGTGCAGCAGCTTTTCATTGGGCTGCAGCAGGATGCGATTTTGCAGCGTGCACCGGATTATCGCATTGAAAAACCGGTGGTATACTATGGCTCGTCCATCACACAGGGGGCCTGTGCTTCCCGGCCGGGCAACTGTTACCCCAGTCTGCTTTCGCGCCGGCTGGACTGTAACTACATCAATCTGGGCTTTTCCGGCAGTGCAAGAGGGGAGACCGTCATGGGCGATTACCTGAAACAGCTGGAAATGAGCGTGTTTGTACTGGATTACGACCACAATGCCCCTCACCTTGAAAAGCTGACCGAAACCCACAGCAGGCTGTTCCATCAGGTGCGGGATGCAAACCCGACCCTGCCCATCATCATCCTGCCCCGTCCCCGGTATTATCACCGCGGGCAGGATGCCCAGCGGTTCGAGGTCATCCGCCAGACCTATCTGGAGGCAAAGCAGCAGGGGGACGACAACGTGTATTTTGTCACGAACAAGCAGCTGATGCAGTTTGTAAAGGATGACGGCCTTGTGGACAATACCCATCCCACCGACAGCGGTTTTTTTAACATGGCGCTGGCAGTGCAGCCGCTGCTGCAGGAACTTCTGAAAAATTGATAAAAAGAACAGCAGAGCTGCCGCAAAAGTTTTTTGCGGCAGCTCTGTTTTTTAGGTACGCTTGTGCAGATTGCGGTACTGCTTGGGGCTGATGCCGAATTTCTTTTTGAAATTTTCGGTAAAATGCGCCGGGCTCTGAAAGCCTACCATATAGCAGATCTGGTGGATGGGCAGGGTACTGGTGGAAAGATAGTGGCTTGCCTGCACCAGTCGGTAGTGGTTCAGATACTGGTGAATGGTCATGTCGGAATAATCCGAAAACAGCTTGTTGATGTAATACGGGTGATAGTTCAGGTGGGCTGCGATCTCCTTGTTGCTGATGTTGGAAGCATAGTTTTCGTGGATAAAGGAAAGGATCGCGGCCACCTTGGGGTTTGTGGCCTTCGAAGGCACCACACCGGTGCGCATGATCTTGCAGATAACGGTTTTCAGCAGGCCGGAGCAGTAGGGCCGGCAATCATCCTTCCCATTTTGCATTTCGTGCAGGATAGAGTCGATATCGTTCAAAAGCGAGGATGCATTGGGTATGTAAATTTCGCGATTCAGCGCGGGAAAATCGGTAAATGCAATCTCTTCCAGCGGGGTGCTGTGTGCCTCGCCTTCACGGTGCAGCTTCAGCGGCTGGGTGATGTGGGAAAAATTCTGGGTATAGTCAAAGTTCAGGGTCAGAAACGAGATCGGCCCGTCCGGAATGACCTCGTACACCATACCGGCCGGGTACAGAATGGCGGTATCTTTATAAAGAGGGTACTCGTTGGGGTGGATGCGAAACACTCCGCTTCCGCTGGTGTAATACAGCAGACGATGATTGAGTGCATAGGTTTTGGGGGTTGGTTCTGTAATGGAGAAGGGCTTTATACTGCGTACAAATGGATTGCATTCGTTTAGAGTCATCGCAAAATCCTCGTGAGTTTTGTTTTTCGATATTTCCTTTTTCTTTTGTGTATGTATCTTAACATGTGGATTTAGTAAAATCAAGCTAAGCGGGTGGAATAATGCCCAAAAAAACAGAGGAACCGTAAAAATAAATCGTGCGTTTTGGAAGTTGTGTTCAAAGCAATTCCGCGCTTGTTTGCTTGAATCAGGCGGATTAAGGCGGTTTTTTGGTGAAAAAAGTTTCTAAATTCAAAACAGCGAAAAACAAATATATGGGGAGGGTCGATTGGTGGATACATTGAAGATGCATCACAACGGAACGGTGAAAATGATCGCCCACCGCGGTGTAAGCGGCCTTGAGCGGGAAAACACGGCGGCGGCCTTTGTGGCGGCCGGTAATCGCAGCTATTACGGCATCGAAACCGATATACACGAAACGGCTGACGGCCGGTTCATCATCATCCACGACGACAACACTCTGCGGGTATCCGGGCGGGACTGCATTGTGGAACAGACCGATTATGAAACGCTGCGCGGTATCCACCTGCTGGACCGCAAAAGCGAAAGTACACGGGCGGATCTGGTGCTGCCCAGTCTGGAAGAATACATCTCCATCTGCCAGCGGTACGAAAAGATCGCTGTGCTGGAACTGAAAAACGAAATGAAGCCGCAGACGGTTCTGGCCATTGCCCGGGTGATCGAGCAGATGGGATATCTGGATCAGACCATCTTCATTTCCTTTGCCATCAAAAATCTTATTGCGCTGCGCGCCGGATACCCGGATGCAAACATCCAGTATCTTGTAGAACGCATCGACGATCTGACTGCTTTGATCGAAACACTGAAGCAATATCGCTTCGACATTGATGCAAAGCATAATAGCATTACAGCCGAAATGATCCCACAGTTCCACCAAAACGGGATCAGGATCAATGTATGGACAGTAAACACCGTCGAGCGGGCCGAACGGCTGCAGGAATTAGGTGTGGATTATATCACAACCAACATTGTGGAATAACAGGAGGGTAAGCATGATGAAAAGCGGTACCGGCAAAAAAATCGGCATCATCGCGGCAATCGTTTGTCTGTTGGCTGCAGTTGTGGCCGGCGGGGCGCTGTTCCTGACCGGAAGAGAGGATACCCCTGCCACTGTACCCACCACATGGCAAACCGATTGGTATGACGAAACCGGCAAGGAGTTCGTCATCATGACCGAGGAACAGCTCTACGGCTTTGCCGAGCTTTCCAAAACCTACAGCTTCAAGGGCCAGACCATCAAGCTGGGGGCAGACATTGTCGTCAACGAGGGCAAGGCATCCAAGTGGGGTGACCGTGCCCCGGACAAACTCTGGAGCCCCATCGTCGGCTTTGCCGGCACCTTTGACGGTCAAAATCATACCATCAGTGGTGTGTACGGCAACAGCATCGTTACCAGTCTGGGTCTGTTCACCGACACCCAGAAGGGCTGTGTTATCAAAAATCTGCGGCTGGAAAACAGCTTTTTCAAAAACAACAACGATATGGGCACCGGCAGCATCATCGGCGTGGGCGGCGGTACCCTGAAAAACATCTACAGCGATGCCATTCTGGTCAGCAATGGCAAATATGTGGGCGGCTTTATTGGCAACGTCAAAACCAAGGGTGAGAACACCATCTCCAACTGCTGGTTTGACGGCGCCATCAGCACCAGAGGCTACGACTGCTCGGCAATGGGCGGTCTGGTAGGCGCATACAGTGTTGAGGACGCCATCAATACCATCGAACATTGTCTGAGCACGGCAGACATCAACTGTCTGGGTGAAGACGTAGGCGGCGTGGTTGGCACTGTGGCCAGCGGCTCCTTCCTGAACCTGAACGACAGCATGTTCTCCGGTACCCTTGTGTACGACACCAACAAGTACGCCGTGGTGGGCTCGATGGTCGGCACCGTGGCAGGTTCCGGTTCCATTATTGTAAACGACAGCTACACCGTGGACGAGCTGGCAAACCGTACCATCGGTACCAGCAGTGGTTACCAGAAGGGCAACGCCATCGCGCTGGACAAACGCTATCTGGTGGGCGTTGCCGGCTATCAGTGGACCACACTGAATTTTGACAAGTACTGGGTTGCCCAGAAGGACGGCATGCCCCGTCTGGCCTACTTCACCAAGGCCACCGCAAGCATCGATGGCGTACAGAAGATGGTGGACATCAGCTGGTACGACCCGGCCGGCGCTGCCTTTGAGATCACCAATGTGCAGCAGCTGTACGGCTTTGCCTATCTGTCCCGCAGCTACGACTTCCGCGGCCAGACCATCAAGCTGGGCGCTGATATTACGGTCAATGAGGGCAAGGCTTCCAACTGGCAGAAGAATGCCCCCGATTACGGCTGGACTCCCATTGCATGGTACGGCTCCAGCCTCAGCCAGCGTTTCAAGGGCACCTTCGACGGTCAGGGCCACACCATCAGCGGCATCTACTGCAAGGGCACCGAAAATATCACCAGTCTGGGTTTGTTTGGTGAAGTGTACCACGGCGCCGTGGTCAAGAACTTCAAACTGGTCAACAGTTATTTCGAAGGCGTGCTGGACAGCAGCGTCCGCGGCCCGGTGGGCAGTATTGCCGGTCGTCTGCGCGGCACCATCCAGAACGTATACAGTGATGCCATCATCGTCAACAGTGCCAAGAACACCGGTGGTATCGTGGGTATGGTCATTGGCACCGGCCAGAACACCATCTCCAGCTGCTGGTTCGATGGTAAGATTACCGGCATCACCCGTACCGGCGGCATTCTGGGCGGCGTGTACGGCAACAAGGGCAACATCGAAGCTACCATCGAACACTGCCTGAATACCGGCGATATCCGTGTTGCAATCGGCGAAGCCTCGATTGGCGGTATCTGCGGCTGTGCCGAAACCTGGTCCATCCTGTACATCAACGACTGCCTGAATGCCGGCACCTTCCAAACCACCGGCAGCGGCAAAAATGCAAGCAATCACATCGGTACCATTCTGGGTACCGTGACTCAGACCGACGGCGTGGGCAGCCAGGCTGTCATCACTCATTCCTACGGCGTTAAGGATTTCTTCTCCCGTCTGGTGGGCTGGAAATACGATGACAAGGGCGTCAAGCAGAACTCGATGATGTATGTCGAGCGCGACGAACTGATCAGCTACGGCGGCTATCAGTGGACGACCCTGAACTTTAATAAGTACTGGGCGGTTCGCGCCAATGGCTGCCCGGTGCCCGCCGTGTTTGCGGCGTCCCGTCCCAGTGTGGCAAACCATGTACGCATGGTAGACTACAGCTGGTACAACCCGGACAAGGATGTTTACACCATTTTCAATATGCAGCAGCTGTATGGTGCAGCCCGTCTGTGGGAAGTGACCAACCTGTTTGTAGACAAAACCATTCTGTTGGGTGCCGACATCACCGTAAACTCGGGCGGTGCCGGCGACTGGGCGTCTGCAGCCCCCGCCTTTGTGTGGGAGCCTATGAAACTCAGAGGCACCTTTGACGGTCAGGGCCACGTCATCAGCGGCATCTACGTCAAGGGCGGTGCCGAGGATAACTATATCGGCCTGTTCCACCGCGTGTATCAGGGCGGTACGGTGCGCAACCTGCGGCTGACCAACAGCTATTTCGAGGGTACCATGCCTTCCGATAAGCGTGGTGCGGTGGGCAGCATTGCCGGCCGCAACAACGGTGTGATCGACACCGTATACAGTGACGCCATTGTGGTCAACAGTGCCCGCATGACCGGCGGTCTGGTAGGCATGATCACCGGCGAGGGCGAAAACCTGATCAGCAACAGCTGGTTCAACGGCGGCATCAGCGCCATCAACCGCACCGGCGGCATCCTTGGCGGTCTGTACGGCAACAAAGAAAACATTGCCGCTACCATCAAAAACTGCACCAACACCGGTGCCATTGCCGTTAAAATCGGCAGCGGTGATGTAGGCGGTATCTGTGGTATGGCCGAAACCGGCGGCACCCTCTACCTGACCAACTGTGTGAATGCGGGTATCTTCAATACGGTCGGCGAAGACAAGGAAGCCAATACCCACATCGGTTCCATCTTTGGTTCGGTCACCTCGAAGGACGGCGTCAGCAGCCATGTGGTGATGAACAACGTCTACGGCACCAAGGAGTTCTATTCCAAGCTGGTTGGCTGGAAGTATGATGCCAAGGGCATCTCTTCCACCGCAGCTGTTATGCTGGCACTTGATCAGCTGACTGCCGAGGGCGGTTATCGCTATGCCCAGCTGGATTACACCAACACCTTTGGTCTGAACACGGTCAATGTACCTGTTCCGCTTGCCTTTGCCGCTGCACGTGCAGAAGGGAAGGGCCTGCTGGATTACAGCTGGTACGACGCTGCCAAGAGCGAATACACCCTGACCAGTGCGGCCCAGTTGGAAGCCTTCAACATTCTGTGCAATGCCGAAAACGACTACTTTGCCGGCAAGACCGTCAAGCTGGGCGGGGACATCAAACTGTCCGATGATGTTACCAAGCTGACTGCTCCCAACTGGACCCCGATCAGCTTCAAGGGTACCTTCGACGGCCAGAACCACACCATCAGCGGCGTGTATGTCAAGTCAGACCTGCAGTACGCCGGCTTCTTCCACACGGTGGAGACTGGTGCCTCTGTTCAGAATCTGAAACTGACCAACAGCATCATCGAGGGTGTTTATACCGGCGAGGAGAGCCGTGCGGGCGTGGGCAGCATCGTGGGTCGCAACCGCGGTACCATCGACGGTGTCTACAGCAGCGCCATCGTCAAGAACGCGAAGGCCATGACCGGTGGTATCGCCGGCATGAGCGAGGGCGGCACCATCACCAACAGCTGGTTTAACGGCGAAGTCCACGGTGCCCGCGCCAGCGGCGGCATTCTGGGCGGCACCTACGCAAAGGCGGCCGCCATCAAGCACTGCCTGAATACCGGCAAGATCATCGTTGCCGATAACACCTACTATGTAGGCGGTATTGCCGGCGAACTGCAGAAGGCCTCTGCCGCCACCATCGACGATTGTCTGAACGTTGGTACCCTTACCGGGGCCGCGGTCAAGTCGGGTAACGTTGTGGGCCGTGTGGATGCCGATGCTTCGCTGGCCCTTACCGATTCCTACGGCGTCAGCGAATTCCATGCAGAAGCCATCGGCGACTGCACCGGCACGCTGACCAGCACTGCCTACGGCACCCGCAGCCTGAATAATCTGAAGGGCTATGGTGCGTATCAGTGGACCACCCTTGACTTTGACGGCGGTAGCTGGGTGCTGAAAAAAGACGCCCTGCCGGCACTGGGCAAGTTTGATACCACCGACCTTAGCCTGGAAGAAGCCAAGCAGCTGCCCAGCTACAATCTGTTCGACGCAAGCAAGGATGAATTTGTGATCACCACTGCCGAGCAGCTGCTGGTATTCAACAGCCTGTGCAATGAGAATACCGATTACTATAAGGGCAAGACTGTCAAACTTGCGGCAGATATTACCCTGACAGGCGGCAGCGAAAGCAACCCCAACTGGCAGGTCAACAACTTCAGCGGCACCTTCGACGGCCAGGGCCACACCATCAGCGGTGTGTATGTAAAGTCTGACAATGAGTATGCCGGCTTGTTCGGCACTGTCAACAGCGGTGCTGTGGTCAAGAACCTCCGGCTGGAGAACAGCCGGATCGAGGGCACCTACGCAGGCGAAAAGAGTCGTGCGGGTGTGGGCAGCATTGCCGGCCGAAATCACGGTACGATCGAAAATGTGTACAGCAACGCCACTGTGATCAACAGCAAGCAGATGACCGGTGGTATTGCGGGCATGGCTACGCTCGCAGGGGAGAACAAGATTACCAATTGCTGGTTCGATGGAACCATTCAGGTAGCCGGCAGCACCGGCGGCATTCTGGGCGGCAGTTATATTGCTCCTGCATTGGTCGAGCATTGTCTGTTCACCGGTACTATCAAAGTTGAGGCTGGTACTGCCATTGGCGGTCTGGTTGGCTTTGCGCAGGCATCCAATAACAGCAGCACGGTCGAAACGATGATCATCCGTGATAGTCTCAACGCCGGTACCTTTACCCCGGGCAGTGGTACCATCAAGCAGCTGGGCGCTGTGATCGGTGCGGTTCACGCCAAAGCAGCCCTGACAGTGGGCAATGTGTACGGTGTCGGCGAATTTGCCGATGCACGGTACGGCTGGGTCGGCTCGACACCCACTGTAGAGGTCGACACCGCATGGGCGGTACGCGCTAAGGCCAACCTGTTGGGTGCGGGTGCCTACCAGTGGACCAAGCTGAGCTTTGCGGATGGCACCTGGGTGATGAAGAAGGATTCCACCCCTGTGCTGGGCGTGTTCTATACCGCCGTTGCTGACGACCCGACGGTGGAACAGGCCGAGCAGCTGCTTAACCATAACTGGTACGACGAAAGCCAGAGCGAATTTGTCATTACTACTGCGGACCAGCTGCTGAGCTTCAACGTATTGTGCAACGAAGAAAACGATTATTTCAAGGGCAAAACCATCAAGCTGGGTGCCGATATTACCCTGAACGCAGGCGGCAATGCAGCTGACTGGGCAACGACCGAACCGGCTGACAAATGGATCAATCAGGAATTCAAGGGAACCTTTGACGGTCAGGGCCACACCCTCAGCGGTGTGTATGTCAAGTCCGGCACCCATGCGGGCTTCTTCAAAATGATCCGCAGCGGTGCGGTTGTTAAAAACTTCAAACTGGTCAACAGTTACATCCTGAATACCAAGAGCGGCCGAATCGGTACCGGCAGTATTGCGGGCCGCAGCTACGGTACTATCGAAAACGTATACAGCAGCGCTATTGTTTCCAGCGGTGCACAGATGACCGGCGGCATCGTTGGTATGATCGATGC
>JAFULE010000011.1 GCA_017483235.1 Faecalibacterium sp.
CAGAACGTTCATCTTGGTCATGACATAGTTCATGGTGGAGAAGACGCTCTTCTTGATCTCGCCGGCGTACTGGCTGCCGCAGATGACGATCAGGTGGGCCTCGTAGTCGATCATGATGGCAGCTTCACTGTTCACGCCGTCCACAGCGGGGTCGCACTTGAAGCCGGGGGCGCACAGAATGGTGTAGTCGGGCTCGCCGTAGGCTTCCAGCTCCTCGGCAGAGGGGCGGATCAGCAGCTGGTGGATGAACATATTCTGGCTGGCCAGCTCGTTGATGATGCGGAACTTCTGGGTGTACTTCTTATCTGCGCCGGCAAAACCGTCGAAAACAAACACTTCGCGGCCCTGCAGATAAGCAGCCACCTTGCCCTTGATGGCGTCAAACTTTTCGCGGCTGATGGGGCGGTTCACCTTGCCCCAGGCGATCTCGTTGTGTACACCTTCGCTGTCCACAATGAATTTGTCGTTAGGCGAGCGGCCGGTGTACTTGCCGGTGGTAACCACCAGAGCGCCGGTCTTGCTCAAGGTACCCTCGCCGCGGCGCAGGGCAGCCTCGGTCAGCTGCGCGGGGGTCAGATTGCGGTAAACCGCCTTGGGGCCAATGATGCCCAGTTTTTCGATACCGTAAGTTTCCATCAGAAATACCTCCATGAAAATAAAATTTGCCGATGGTTTTCTCTTTCTCTTCCTTTATTTCGCACCGGATGCTGCAAAGCCCGGTCGAACAAAGCAGATGCATTGTGGGCAGAACGGTAAAGTCCATAAAAAGTGGGCCCGCCTTCTCCCCCATTATACTATGGCTATAATAACACGCTGCACCTTTTTTTGGCAAGAGAAAAGCCCCTATTTTGTGAAAAATTTTACAAAACAGACCCTTATTCTCCCCGCTCGGCCGCTTCCGGCTTCCTTGACATTGACATCACCGATAAACTATATTATATAAAATACCCGCTTTCGGCAGATCGCCCCCTGCGCGGCAATCTGTCAATGAACTGAGGTTATCTTATGTTATTCAGTGCTGCCATTTTTTTATGGACCTTCCTTCCCCTTACCGTGCTTGTAAACTGCGTTTTACCCACGCAGCTCAGCAATCTGTTTTTACTTCTGGCCAGCCTTTTGTTTTATGCCTGGGGCGAGCCGGTTTATGTGTTTCTGATGCTGTTTTCCATCACCATCAACTGGCTGTGCGGCCTGTTGATCGATAAATTTCAGGCATACAAAACACCGGTGCTTATTTTATGCACCGCGATCAATCTGGCTTTGCTGGGGTATTTTAAATACTTCAACTTTTTTGTTGACAGCATTAACGCCATTTTCGGCGGCGGTACCCTGTCTGCAAAAACAATTGCACTGCCCATCGGCATTTCTTTTTTCACCTTTCAGGCCCTTTCTTATGTGATCGATCTGTATCGCGGCAACTGCAGCGTACAAAAAAATCTTTTGCATCTCGCCCTTTACGTTTCGTTTTTTCCGCAGTTGATCGCCGGCCCCATTGTACGCTATGCCGACATTGCCACTCAACTGCAGAATCGCACCGTTTCCGCAGAACGCTTTGCCCTTGGCCTGCGGCGCTTTCTGTATGGTCTGGGCAAAAAGGTAATCCTTTCCAACTGCATGGCCGAAATCACTGACTGTATTTTTGGCCTTGCCTTTGCCAAACTGACCCCGGCAGGCACATGGCTTGGCGCACTGACCTATACCCTGCAGATCTATTACGATTTTTCCGGCTATTCGGACATGGCCATTGGTCTGGGCCACATTTTCGGTTTTTATTTTCTTGAGAATTTCAATTATCCTTACCTTTCCCGTTCCATACGGGAATTCTGGCAGCGTTGGCACATTTCCCTTGGCACCTGGTTCCGCGAGTATGTCTATATTCCACTGGGCGGCAACAGAAAAGGGGTTCTTCGCACCTACTTCAACCTGATTGCGGTTTTTTTCCTGACAGGCATGTGGCACGGTGCCAACTGGACCTTTATTGTATGGGGGTTATATCATGGCGCCTTCCAGATTCTGGAACGGCTGCGCCTGAAGAATTTTTTGCAGCAGCATCCCCTGCTGAGTCATTGTTACTGCATGTTTGTGGTGATTACAGGCTGGGTTGTGTTCCGTGCCGAAACCCTTGGCGATGCCACACGCTACTTTTTGCGCATGTTCGTTCCGTGGAGATATTCCTTGATAGGCGTTCCGCCCATTCCTCTTGAACTGCTTTCCTGGCGCAATCTTGTCATGTTTTGTGTGGCCGTTATGGGCTGCGGCATTCTGCAGCTTGCTGCACAACGCTGGCCCATACTGGCAGCCAAATGGAAAAACAGTGTTGCCGAGCTGTTGTTTTTGTGCGCAGTATTTGTCTACAGTATGATCCTGCTGGCATCCGGCTCCTACAATCCGTTTATTTACTTCCGTTTCTGAAAGGAGGGGCCTTGTGAAAAAACCTTTGATTTACGCCTATGTGTGCGCTTTTCTTCTTCTTTTCGTGGCGCCGCCCCTTCTGTTCGGTCTGTTCGGTCAATACATTGACCAAACCAACTACGAAAATCGGATCATCGCCGAAAAGCCGGTTCTGTCGGTCGAAACATTGACCGACTTCCCCGCTGCCTATGAAGCATATTACAACGACAACCTGCCGTTTCGTACCCAGATGATCGAAGCCAACGGCCTGATCCAGTACCATCTGTTCCGCCAATCGCCGGTTTATAAGGTTCTGATCGGCAAAGACGGCTGGTTCTTTTACAATCCTGCCGGTTCGGACGGAAACCCCATTGCCGACTACAGCGGCACCCAGCATTATTCCGCCGAGGCTTTGGAACGGTGCGCCGCCAATCTGCTGCGAGCACGCGACCAACTGCGCGCCAAAGGCAAGGAATTTGTGGTATTTATTGCCCCGAATAAATCCAGCATTTACGGCAGCAGATATCTTCCCCCGCTTTACAATCGGGGGATGCCCGAAACCACGGCGGATCAGGTGGTTGCTTACCTGCGCCAAAACACCGACCTTACCATCGTGTATCCCAAGGACACACTTTTGCAGGCTGTAAACACCAACCCGCAGGAGATCTACTACTATAAAACCGACAGCCACTGGAATGCTTTGGGGGCCTGCATTGGCACAAAAGAACTGTTGGGTACGCTGGACATTTCTTTTCCGGAACCGGAACAGCTGCAAGTTACAAAAACCACACCGTATTCCGGCGGCGATCTGACCGGTATGATGAGTCTGTCCAAATATCTGGACGATGATTTTCATTATTCGGTCAGTGGTTATGCTTCCACCACACCGCAGCCGGACTATCCCATTGCCGGCAACACCAATTTGCTGCATTATTCTGTACCCGCTGCCGACAACCGCACCCTGTTTATGGTGCGTGATTCCTACGCAACTGAGATGATCCCCCTGCTATCCACCCGGTTCAGCAACAGCTATTTTGCACACATTTCCATCTGGAATCCGCAGCTGCTGAACGACTATCCTGCCGACGTGGTTGTTTTGGAGGTTGTGGAACGGTATCTCTATCAGTTAAGCGGATTTACAGTGGAATAACCCTTACAAAACAAAGTCAAAAGCCTGAACCACCCCAGAAGTGTGGTTCAGGCTTTTTCGTTGTCAGTCCAGCAGCACCGCCGGGGCAGTAAAGCATTCACCCATGGCGGCCGCACTGCGCCGGCACAGGGTGCCCAGTGCGTCGGCCCGGCTTTGGGCCTGTACTGCTGCGGCGCAGGCCGGATTTTCGCGGGCCAGCTTTGCCAGCGATGGGCCGGCAGGCAGGCTGCACTGCCCCAGCAGCGGAAGCGCACCTTTTTTTGCCCCCAGCAGGTGCAGGTAAGGCGGCAGATCGGGCAAACCGTCGGCCGTATACCCCAACGCAGCATCCATGCACAACCGGCGCATCCGGGCACGGGGATAGCGCACCCCGGTCAATGCATCGGCCAGTCCTTCGGCGGTTACAGCGGTGCGCACCTGCTCTTCCAACAGATATTCCAGCCCCTCGTTCACACCGCGGATGCGGGCAAAATCGCCGGCGGCCAGCTGCCGCAGTCGGCTCAGCAAAGCAACGTCGGCAGCGCGGGGGTCCACAAGCAGGCCCTGTACTTCGGCAGTGCGGTAAATATCCAACGCATTGGCGGGCACATACGGCGCAAGAGCCTGTGCCCCTTCGGCCAGCCACAGCTGCCGCAGGGCGCTGGCGCTGGCATAGCCATCAGCGGGCAGGCTTTGGTCGTGCTGCGCCCCCTGCCGGCCCAGCGGGCAAACGCCCATCTGCGGTGCCAGCTGCAGTACCGCTTTGCAGTATTCCACTGCCAGATTGTCGTTGGGGCGCCCCAGCAGCTGCTGTAACCCCTGCCCCGGGCTGACTGCCTCGGCCGCAGCGGCGCGGGCGGCCGCAAAGCTGCGGGCCGGGCCGGCCAGCTGCGCTTTCAGTGCGGCGGTATATTCTGCCGAAAGCAGGGTGCGTGCAGCCAGCATCAGCAGCGCTGCATTCGGCGTTTCGGCACCGAACACCAGCGTATCGCACCCGGCGGCAGCCAGCAGCGCCACCCCCGCCCGGGCAAACGGTTCGGCCCCGCTGCAGGCCCAGGGAGCCGGCAGTGCAAACACCAGATCGGCCCCGGCGCGCAGGGCAGCTTCGGCACGCACACGGTCGGGCAGCAGCGGCAATGCGCCCCGCTGCACCAGCCCGCTGCTCAGGGCCACTGCCACCGTTTGCGCCCCAAGAGCACGGGCCTGTGCCAGCTGCCAGGCATGCCCGTTGTGAAACGGATTGTATTCGGCAATGATGCCAGCAAAACGCATAAGTTCTGCCTGCCTTTCATTTGGTTTCGGGTTGTTCTGTGCACCCGCACGAGTTTTTTTGCGGTTTGGTCGGCTTGCCGCCTTGAAAACCGCCTTGCCCTATTATATAATGTTTTACAGAAACTGTAAATTCGGGTGTTACGCGCCCGGGGCAGAAATTTGTTTGAAAATAGAACAATGCAGGAGGTTTTTCTATCATGAAAGTTCTGGTTATCAACTGCGGCTCCTCTTCGCTGAAGTATCAGCTGGTGGACATGAACGGCGAAAAGGTGCTGTGCAAGGGCCTGTGCGAGCGCATTGGCATGGACGGCAGCCTGATCACCCACCAGGCCAACGGCGGCAAGTGGGCCGATCAGATCGACTTCCCCACCCACACCGAGGCTTTTGCCGCTGTCGTTGCCAAGATGACCGAGGGCGAAGGCAAGGTGATCGACGATGTAAGCGAAGTTACCGCCATTGGCCACCGCGTGGTGCACGGCGGCGAAAAGTTCCAGGCCAGCTGCCTGGTTACCGCCGAGGTCATTGAGACCATCCGCGAGCTGTGCCCCCTGGCCCCCCTGCACAACCCTGCCGGCATTCTGGGTCTGGAAGCTGCCAAGAAGGTATTTGGCGAGAATGTGCCCAACGTTGCCGTCTTCGACACCGCTTTCCACAGCACCATGCCCGCCAAGGCTTACATGTACGCCACCCCCTACGAGTACTACGAGAAGTACGGCGTGCGCCGCTACGGCTTCCACGGCACCAGCCACAAGTTCGTCAGCAAGGTTGCTGCCGAGGTGGTTGGCAAGAAGCCCGAAGAGATCAAGGTCATCACCTGCCATCTGGGCAACGGTTCTTCCATTGCTGCGGTTGACGGCGGCAAGGTTGTGGACACCAGCATGGGCATGACCCCGCTGGCCGGCCTGCTGATGGGCACCCGCTGCGGCGACATCGACCCCTCTGTGGTCAACTTCCTGATGACCAACCTGGGCGTTACCGGCGCCGAGATGGACAACATCATGAACAAAAAGAGCGGTCTGCTGGGCGTTTCCGGTGTTTCCAGCGACAAGCGTGACGTTGGCAATGCTGCCGATGCCGGCAACGAACGTGCCAAGCTGGTCAACGAGATGCTGAACTACCAGATCAAGAAGTACATCGGCAGCTACGCCGCCGCTATGAACGGTGTGGATGTTGTGGTCTTCACCGGCGGCATCGGCGAGCACGACGACACCGTCCGCGCCGGCGTCTGCACCAACATGGAGTATCTGGGCATGAAGATCGATCTGGAGAAGAACGACAATGTCCACGGTGATATCTGCGAGATCACCGCCGAGGGCTCCAAGGTTCGCGTTCTGGTTCTGGCCACCAACGAAGAGCTGATGATCGCCCGCGACACCAAGGAAGTTGTCGAAGCTCTGTAATCACTCTGCCATAAGTATTTTGCCCCGCAGCCTACCGGCTGCGGGGCTTTCTGTTTGTCAGCCAATCGTGCCATACCCACCCCTTGCATCGCCCATCGGTTTGCGCTACAATGGGCTGACAAGACCTTTTTCAACCCCACAACCGCGAGGAAGCACCCATGAAACCCAATGTAATAAAAAAGTATATCGGTGACAAAGCCTTTTATAAAATGCTGGCAGCCCTGATTCTGCCCATGGTGGTGCAGCAGGGCATTACCAACTTTGTAAACCTGCTGGACAACGTGATGGTGGGCAGTCTTGGCACTCTGCAGATGACCGGTGTGTCCATCGTAAACCAGCTGTTTTTTGTCAGCAATTTATCCCTGTTCGGCGCGCTGAGCGGCGTGTCCATTTTCGGCGCGCAGTTTTTTGGGTTGGGCGATGAAGAGGGCATGCGTCATTCGGTGCGCATCAAGCTGTATTTCGGCGGCGTCATTCTGGCGGTGTCGATGGTGCTGTTCATTGGGTGGGGGCCTCAGTTGGCCGGCCTGTTCCTGAACCCCGAAACCAATACCGCCGCCGACCTTGCCGCCACCCTTGGTTATGCCATGGACTACATGAAAGTGGCCCTGTGGGGGCTTTTGCCTTTTGCGGTGGTGCAGGTATACAGCGGTACCCTGCGTGAAACCGGCGAGACCATGGCCGCCATGAAGGCCGGTGTGCTGGCCATTGGGGTCAATCTGGTGGGCAACTATCTGCTGATCTTCGGCAAATTCGGGTTTCCGCGAATGGGTGTGGCAGGTGCAGCACTGGCCACCGTGCTCAGCCGCTGGGTCGAGTTGTTCTATATCCTCTATTTCACCCACCGCAACACCGCCCGCTTTGGCTTTATGCAGGGGGTATACCGCAGCCTGAAGGTACCCGCCCGGCTGCTGCGCAAGGTAATTGTGACCAGCTTCCCCCTGATGGCCAACGAGGTTTTGTGGAGCCTTGGCACCACCTTTGTCAACCAGAACTATTCCACCCGCGGGCTGACCGTGGTGGCCGCCAACAACATCTGCACCACCGCATGGCAGCTGTTCTGCGTGATCATGTTTGCCATGGGCAACGCAGTGTCCATTCTGGTGGGGCAAAAGCTGGGTGCCGGCGACATCGAGGGTGCCAAAGACATGGACAACAAGCTGCTGT
This sequence comes from Faecalibacterium sp., assembly GCA_017483235.1. Taxonomy (GTDB): domain Bacteria; phylum Bacillota; class Clostridia; order Oscillospirales; family Ruminococcaceae; genus Faecalibacterium. Next base: position 7,360 of record JAFULE010000011.1, read on the forward strand.
TCTTTACCACTGTCAGCCATGTGGGCATAGGCCTTCTGATCATTGCGGCCGCCCCCTTTGTGCCTCTTTTGTACAACACTGAGCCGGCTGTGCGTACCCTTGCCACCCAGATGCTGATGGTGGCTGGTGCCTCGCTGCCCATCCACGCATACGTGCATTGTGCTTACTTCACCATTCGTTCGGGCGGCAAAACCATCGTCACCTTCTTTTTCGACTGCGTGTTCACCTGGGTGGTGCCGGTACCCATCACCTTTTTCTTCTGCCGTTTTACCGACCTGCCGGTGCTGGCGGTGTATGCCATGGCACAATTCGCAGATATTCTTAAAACCTTTATTGCGGTGCCGCTGCTGAAAAGCGGCAGTTGGGCCCAGAATCTGGTGGGCAGCGCCCCGCAAAACGAAAACCCCGACTGATTGGTTCTTCTGCCGCAGGCATAACGCCTGCGGCATTTTATTTGTAAATAAGCGCCTCATTCTCCGTCAGATGTTGTTTTTCACACAAATGTATGTTATTCTGTTAGAGTAATCTGACGAAAAAGGAGCCTCGCCATGAGCCAGACCTGCTCAGACGCCCCCAAAATTGACCGCCGTGTGGTAAAAACCAAACAGGCTTTGTTTGACGCACTGCTGCGGCTGCTGCGTACCCAGAATGTAGAGGAAGTTTCGGTATCGCGCCTGTGCGAGGTAGCCAATGTGAACCGCAGCTCCTTTTACAAATACTACAACACCCCTGCCGACATTCTGCGCGAGCGAGAGGCTGAATTGAGTAATCTGCTTTATGCGCGCTGGACAACCTTTCGCCCCGGCGGGCTGAAGGAGGCTTTGCTGCATCAGCTGCTGGAGCTGCAGCAGCAAAAGGATCTGTTCCGGCTGATGCTGGGGCCTCACGGGCTGCCCGGTTTTATGACCCATCTGGCCGACGGCGCCAAGGCTGCAGGTGCGCGCCGTTTTATGGAACTGAACCCCAGCATCACCATTGTACAGGCCGAGTATCTGTTTTTGTTCTGGCTGAAAGCCGGACAGGGCATGATCGAGCAGTGGATTCTGGACGGCTGTGTTCAGCCGCCCGAACTGATCGCTGAGCTGATCGCCAATGCCGCCCTGCTGGGGATGCAGGGGTATGGAATGAAGGACATCTGATCAAAACGCCACAGCGCCCCGCGGCTATTTGCCGCGGGGCGCTGCTTTGCTTGTTTCATTCAGTTTGACTTACCCGCCCAGCTTTGCCACGGCGGCGCGGATGCGCTCGATGGTCTTTTCACGGCCCATCATGCAGGCCAGATCGGTGCCGCCGCCGGGGGTACGCTGCTGACCCGACAGGGCAATGCCCAGCGGGAACAGCAGCCAGCCGTTCTTAACGCCCAGCTCGGCCGCCTTAGCCTTGCAGGCTTCGAAGATGGCGTCCTTGTTGGCAAAGTCCAGCGCCTCGTCGCTCAGCACCGGCACAAGGGCCTCCCGCGCCTGCTTGGCGGTCTCGGGGGTGGTCTTCTGCTTTTTGTTGGCGTACATGGCCACGTCGTAGTCGGGCATGGCATCGAAGAAATCCAGCTGCTCAGGGATCTCGCCCAGTACCTCGCAGCGGGGCTG
>JAFULE010000102.1 GCA_017483235.1 Faecalibacterium sp.
CCGTTCCGGGCATGGGGCCGCATCCAGAAAGAGCTGTTGTACGATTCGCCCCAGCTTTTGCATCACGGCCCGGCACAGGGCGACGCCGAACTGCGCGCCGCGCTGGCCGACTATCTGGCCGCCTCCCGCGGGGTGCGCTGCACCGCCGATCAGATCGTGGTGGGTGCCGGTGCCGAATATCTGCTGGGACTTCTGGCGCCGCTTCTGGCCGGTGTTGCGGCAGTGGAGGACCCATGCTACCCCCGTGCCCGCACCATTTTTGAAAACAGCGGCCTGCCCTGTCGGCTGATCCCGGTGGATGAGGGTGGGCTTTCGGTGCAGGCGCTGGCCCAGACCGATGCCAATGTGTGCTATGTAACCCCCAGTCACCAGTTTCCCACCGGGGTAACCATGCCGGCCCCCCGCCGGGCGGCGCTGCTGCGCTGGGCAGCCCGGCAGCCGGGGCAGCGGTTTATCATCGAGGACGACTACGACTCGGAATTTCGTTTTGACATTCGGCCCCTGCCCTCGCTGCAGGGCATGGCCGGGGGCGACGGGCCGGTGATTTATCTGTCCACCTGCAGCCGCAGCCTTGCGCCGGGTATCCGCATTGCCTATCTGGTGCTGCCCCGCCCCCTGCTGGCCCGCTGGAAGCAGCGGTACGGCCTGTACTCCAGTACGGTCAGCCGCTATGAACAGCAAACCCTTGCCCGCTTTATCCAGCAGGGGCATTTCACCCGGCATCTGGCCCGGATGCGAACCGAATACAAGCGCCGCCGCGACTGCCTGACCGAAGCGTTGTACCGTGCCTTTGGCCGCAACAATATCCGGCTGAGCGGGCTGCACACCGGCATCCACCTGCTGCTGACTTTGCACGATGGCCCCACCGAAGAGCAGATGGTGGCCGCTGCCCGGGCCTCCGGGGTACAGCTGGCCGGGCTTTCGGGCTATTTTTACGGCGAAGCAGCCCACTGCCCGCCCTCAACGGTGGTGCTGGGTTACGGCACACTGGATGCCGCCAAGGCCGACGAACTGTCCGAGCGGCTGAAATACGCCTGGAGATAAGCCAGCGTGTCATCGCTGAACTCGTACCGACCTGCTGCGGCGTTCCAGCTGCCGGGCAGCAGCTCGGCGATGGGCTGCACCGGCCGGTTTGCCAGAAATTCCAGCGTTTCGCCCAGAGTATAATAATCCTGCGCGGTCAGGCTGGTCAGGGTTGCACCCGACACCTGCCGCAGCCCATCGGGCAAAGCGGCGGGCAAAAGCTGCAGCTGCTGGCGGACGGCGGCGCCCCACAGCTGGGCCCGCACCCGGGCCACATCCGCCCCGGTCAGCCCGTTTTGCCCCATGCCCTGCTGCAGTTCGTTCAGCAATGCATGGGCGGTTTCCGCCGTCCAGTCAGCGGGGGTAAGGGCAAGCCCCAATGCCTCCAGCCGGGTGGTGGGCAGCGCGCCGGTCAGCCCGGTGCGCAGATGGTTTGCCTGCCCCAGTGCCCGGGCCAGCGATGCCGGCGTAAGGGCAAGATAAGCGTCAATCGGCACCCCCAGCGTGCTTTGCAGCAGCTGCGCCACCCGGGCCGGGCCGGCCGCCTTATAGCTTTCGGCCAGGGTGACCGGCTGCTGCCCGGCCAGCACCACCCCTTCGGCCGGGATGACCGCCAGCGCCAGCCGGTCGGCTGTTGCGTCCAGATTGGCCAGTACAAAGGCGGGGGTATCGTCCGCCAAGGCCACCAGCAGGGTGTAACGGTGGTGTATGGTGGGCTGCTGCACCGCCACGCCGGTTTGGCTTTGGGCCACCCGGTCAGCCTTTTCTTCCCGATGCTGCACCCACAGCAGGGTACAAAGAATCAGCGGGGCAAGCACCGCCGCCGTCAGCAAAAATGAAATTCCAAACAGTTTCAGGCCTCCGGCCCGCATGGTCAGCTCCACCTTTCTGCATTTGGTAAACAATGCGCATAAAGGGTTGGCCAAAGGGGCATGGTATATTCCGACAGGAGGTGTTTTTATGACCAAAAACGAACGGGACGACTTCTGGCTCAGCCTTGGCCCCGCCGCCGAATACTATGGCATGCCCTGCGAGGACACCGCCGCCCAAAACGGCGACGCCTCGCCCGACGGACGGCTGCACGGCTACAACGGCGCCGAGCCTGAGCACCAGAATACCGAAACCGACGAATTTGATCCTACCCCCGGCGGCAGTATCGAGATGCCGGGGCCCTTTCCCCTGATTCCCGGCACCGAGCCGGGGCTGTAACCACGCAAAAATCCCCGAACCGCCAACGGTTCGGGGATTTTTTTGAGTAAGTTACAGCTTTTCGTATACCACAAACCGGAACTCGATCTCGGTTTGCAGGCTTTCGCAGGCGGCCAGCCGTTCGGCACCATCCCGCGGAGTTTTCCAGTAATAGGGGGTCATGGCGAACAGGGCGGCGGTGTGCTGCTGCGGCACCGTGATGGTGTCGGCCACGGCCACCTCGCCGATCTGCCGGAAGCCCTCGTATTCCACCGGCTGAACCGGGTTTTCGTAGGGATTTTGGTACAGCACCTGCTTCATCCCGAACAGATGGCGCGGCCCCGGTACGGCATAGATCAGCCGGCCGCCCGGGCGCAGCACCCGCAAAAATTCCTGCCGGGCCATGGGCGAAAAGATGTTCAGCACCACATCGGCCCAGCCGTCCGCCATGGGGATGCCAAAACTGGACGCCACTGCATACTGCATGCCAGGCAGCGCTTTGGCCGCCATGCGCACCGCGGGCTTGGCAATGTCAAAGCCGGCCAGCTGCACCGGACGGTTTGCAGCAGCAAAGGCATCGGCCACCGCACGGTCGTACCAGCCCTCGCCGCAGCCGGCGTCCAGCAGATGCAGCACCTCACCCCGGGCGGGGGCGTTCAGACACAATTCGGCCAGCGCCCGGCCAAAGGGGGCGTAATACCCCGCGCTTAAAAAGGCACGGCGGGCTGCCACCATCTCTTTGGTGTCGCCGGGCTGTTTTGCATGCTTGGCCTGTACCGGCAGCAGATTCCAGTAGCCCTCTTTGGCGCGGTCAAAGCAGTGATTTTTTTCACAGCGCAGCCCACCGGCGGGCTGCACGGTCAATGCGCCGCCGCACAGCGGGCAGCGCCACAGCATCGGTTCGCTCATTCTTCGGTGTAGTCCTCAATGGGGACGGTGGCACCGCCGCGGGCTGCCATATACTCTTCAAAGCTGGCAAACTTCTGGGCGGGCGGGCGGCGGGTGATCAGCAAAAGGCCCGGATCTTCGGCTTTGGCCCGTACCGGCTGCTTCTTTTCGGGCTTGGGCTGGGCAGGGGCAACCGCCTTGGGCTGCTGCTTTTTCTCTGCCTTTTCGGCCTTGGGGGCCGGCTGCTCGGCCCGGGCGGGCTTTGCGGGCTGCTTTGCCTGCTTTTCGGCCTTGGGCTGCTGGCTTTGGGCCTGCTTTGCCTGCTGCTTTTGAGGCTGGGCGGGCTTTGCGGGCTGTTTGGCCTGCTTTTCGGCCTTGGGCTGGCCGCCGTTTACCGCCTGTGCGGCCCCCACGGTCAGAAACCGGGGATCGAAGCCAGCCTGCCGGTTTGCACCGGCGGCGGGGGCGCCCTGCTTGGGCTGCTGCTTTTTGTTGTTCTTCTGCTTGGGCTGCTCGGCGGCGGGGGCCTGTGC